>DAOWHM010000077.1 GCA_030641425.1 Candidatus Bathyarchaeota archaeon
CATGGAAGGATAATTCTTCCGGTTGGCAAAGTAAGCAAGTAGAAGTTGAAAGTTCTCCTTATTTTCTACTCTGATTGCTTTTGGGTTCTGGAAGGAAAAGATTTTATTCTAGGCCATTTTCCTTCATAAGACTCTAGGAGAGTAAAAAACTATGTCAAAACAAGTTAAATGGGTTGAAGAAGATCCCAATAACCGTTTTGTGTTTTGGCCAACGGATGAGATGAAGAAGAGAGCTTGGATAAGTGACGAGTCAATTTATGCTGAAGCAGCAAAGGATCCAGTTGCTTTCTGGGAGGCAAGGGCAAAAGAAGGTTTAGAATGGTTCCAGGAATGGACTGAAGGATACCAGTGGAATCCGCCTTTCTTCAGATGGTTTGTTGATGGTAAGATCAATGCATCCTTCAACGCTTTAGATCGCCATGTCAATTCGTGGCGGAAGAACAAAGTGGCAATCATTTGGGAACCAGAGCCAGTTAACGAGCCACGCAGGGTACTCACGTATAATGATCTTTACCGTGAGGTCAATAAGTTTGCCAATGTCCTGAAAAGCTTAGGAGTGAAGAAGGGTGACCGAGTTGGCATTTATTTACCTATGATCCCAGAAGTGCAAATTGCCATGCTTGCGTGTGCGAGGATAGGCGCAGCTCACAGCGTTGTTTTCTCAGCTTTTAGCGGTGAATCCTTGAGAAGTCGAATGGAAGATGCTGAAGCGAAGGTTCTGGTTACCGCAGATGGATACTATCGTAGGGGAAAGGCCATCAACCTCAAAGTTAATGCGGACATAGGGGTGGAGAACAACAAGATTGAACGAGTTGTTGTTGTCAAACGTACAGGGAATGAGGTTGACATGAAAGCTGGTAGAGACTTATGGTGGCATGAACTGATGGCAAGAGCTCCAAGTTACTGCGAACCGGAACCCATGGACAGCGAGGAGATGCTCTTCATTCTCTACACAAGCGGTACAACTGGAAAGCCAAAAGGGATAGTCCACCATACAGGTGGATACCTAACCGTTGCCCTATGGACATCAAAGTGGGACTTCGACCTTCACGACGACGACATTTTCTGGTGCACAGCTGACATAGGATGGATCACTGGACATACTTATTCTTGTTATGGTCCTCTTCTTAATGGAGCGACAATCCTAATTTATGAAGGCGCGATAAACTTTCCAGAAGTTGACAGATGGTGGGAGATCATTGAGAAATATGGAGTTACAATTTTCTATACTGCTCCAACAGCTATTCGAATGATATTGAGATGGGGCGAAGAATGGCTAAAGAAACATGACTTAAGCAGCATCCGTCTTTTAGGAACAGTTGGTGAACCCATCAACCAAGACGCGTGGATGTGGTATTTTAATCACATAGGCGGAGGAAAGTGTCCTGTAATTGACACTTGGTGGCAGACTGAAACTGGAGCAACTCTCATAAACTCTCTACCTGGCATCGGCCCCTTTATACCAACAGTTGCTGGAAGAAGCTTCCCAGGTGCAACTCACGACGTTTTCGACGAGACTGGAGAACCTTTAGGGGTAGGCGAGGGAGGATATCTCGTTCAAAAAAGCCCTTTTACACCAGGGATGCTTAGAGGAGTCTACAAGGATCCAAGGAGATACAAGGCTCAGTATTGGAGTGTCTATGGAGAAAAAATCTACTACACCAGTGACGGAGCAATAAAATGGGACAAAATAGGTAACATACGCCTAACCGGGAGAGTCGATGATGTGATGAAAGTTGCTGGTCACAGACTCTCAACAGCAGAAGTTGAGAACGCGTTAACTCAACATGTTTCAGTTGCAGAGTGTGCAGTAGTGGCAGCACCCCATGAGGTAAAAGGTGAGGTCCCAATTGCATTTGTCGTACTCAGGCAAGGATCAACTCCATCCTCAGAGCTTGAGAGTAAATTGATGCAGCAGGTGGTTAAGATCATAGGACCCACAGCAAAACCTGCGAAGATAATCCTAACGGATGCATTGCCAAAGACCAGAAGTGGAAAGATAATGAGAAGAATTCTAAAAGCTCTAGTTAAAGGCGAAACAGTGGGCGATGTAACGACTCTGATGAACCCCGAAACCGTTGAAGACTTGAAACAAAAAGTGGGATATACAACATAATGCGGACACGAGGAAGAGGCTTAGCAACCTCTTTTCTCCAAGCTCCTAGAGTTCATGCATACATAATGGATGCGAGATAATTCCATAGAAAGAAAAAAATGGTGGTTGTGGGTAGGTTATTCTTCCAAAAATTATCACGAAAGGAGAAAGGAGAATATTGCCTTCACCACAACCCCCTATGCGTAGAGGTAAGTTCTATAATTAAGTTCTATATAAGATCTTTCCCAAAAACCCCCAAACCTTCCATAATGTATAGGTATTTCTAGTAGATTGAAAGGTATTTTATGCAAGAATTTTCCTCTTCTCAAAAAACCGCTTGGCGATTCTGAATTCTCTGCTAACTACATCAAAGAGTGGGGATTCTTGACGAAGGTGGGGAAGAAAAGACTTATAGCCCAACTGTTCGCCTTGTCAGCGCATATGAAGGTGCAGCAATGTTCCTTATAGAACGGGAACAGAAGATCTATCAATTTGGTGATGTGAGGGTTGGTGGAAAACCAGGACAACTGCCTGTAGTTCTGGTTGGCAATGTATTCTACAAAGGTATGCCTGAGGTTTTGGATCATCAAGAGGGGAAGTTCGAGAGGAAGAAAGTTTTGGGTTGGATAAGAAAGGTCGAGAGCCTCTCTGAAAGAAGCGGGGTTCCTCACCTTCTGGATATTATGGCGATGTATCCAAAGGCAATAAAGGAATACGTTGCATTCATTTCAGAACATTCGAATATGCCTTTCTTGGTTGATGGAGCAAATAAGGAGACGCGTATAGCCGCTTTTGAAATTGTTGAGGAACTAGGTCTCGGAAAATACGTGATATTCAACGGCATTTCACCTAGAACATCGCAGGAAGAACTAACAGCTCTTAGAGACTCCAACATTGATGCAGCCGTTTTGATGGCCTATAACGAGTTGGATTATTCTCCTGAAGGTCGTATTAGTATATTGGAGGGATCGAAGGAGGAAACCGGTTTGCTTAAAATAGCGCAGCATGCGGGAATAAGGAAGATGCTGGTTGACACTGTGGTTTTTGATGTGCCAAGCATTGCTTATGCTGCAGAAGCTGTAAGATTGGTGAAGGAAAGACTTGGATATCCCGCGGGGTGTTCACCTGCAAATGCAACCTATTCATGGAAGCAGACGTTGGGGAAATCTCCGCTTAGGAAAGGATTCACCGCGGCCAATGTGTCAGCACACACAATCACTCATTGTTGGGGAGCAGATTTCCTTATTTATGGACCCATGAAGCAGGCTCTAAACATCATTACAGCATGCGCAATCAACGACGCCATATTCGCGTACTTTGCCATGAAACATTTTGATACTAAACCCTTGGGGAAAAACCATCCTCTCTACAAAATCTTTAGCTGAGCAAAGCTTCAACTTTTTTCAGGCACTCTTGTGCGTCAGAGGCGTATGCGTCAAACCCTAATTCCTCGCTTATATGCTCTGACACAGCGTTTCCACCGATTACAATTCTCATCTTGCCTTGCAGGTTTTTCTGTTCCAATATGTTCTTCAAATCTTTTAGGTATGGTATGGTTTCCTCCATGGAGATGGAGATTGCAATGATCTGAGCCTCTTCTCGAATAGCTGCTTTCACAAATTCCTCAGGGGAGATGTCTACACCCAGATTGATGACTTGAAATCCTGCCGATTGAAGAGTCGCGGCTACAATATCTTTTCCCAAACCCTGAACATTACCTTTCAAAGAACCTATAACGATCTTGCCTTTAACCAAAGCTGGTTCAGCCTCTATATACGGTTCAAGAACTTTGAAGGCTTCCCTCATCGCTGAGCCAGAGGAAGCAACGTCGACGACGAAGTACTCCTTTCTTTCGTATCTCTGATCAACTATTTTCATAGCTTTCATCAACATATCCACTCCCGAGTTTACTGGAATCCCTAAGTTGATGATCTGCTCGGCAATTCTCTTAGCTTTCTTCATATTCCCAACGACGACTGCGTCTTTCAACTCTTCAAGAATCCTCTTTGTCAAGTCCCTACCCCATTGAGAGAGAAGTCTTGTACGTTTCCATGTTAAGGTTTGCCTTGGCAAGTTGTTATTAAGTTTTCACCTGCCATGTAGAACCCAGAACTTCTCCAAGTTTTTATATTAGTTCAATCAATCTAGCACGAAGGGAAGAAGATGTGTGAGTTTACAGTATTCTTAAATAAGGAAGTTGTCTGCAGAGACGTGGTGTATGCAAAGAACGATAGCCAAAAAGTAGTGCTGAAAGATGTTTTGGGCGTTATGAAGGTTATTGAAAACTGTATGATTTATGAAGTAGATGTTACATCACAGCGATTGCTCTTAACTTCCAAGTAGCTTTAGATGACGTCAAGAGTAAAAGTATGAGTTTCATCTCCGCCTCTTTATTACCAATAGGCACCCTCACGAAGGATGCGTTGTGAGACCATCAATTGGAATTTGCATGCATGCCTAGCGTAAATGTGATTGCAATACCCAAAAATAAAAGGTGTCACACCTAACTACTATTGTGACCTAGTTGAACACAACTTCACAGCCAAAAGCGCGATTCTACAATCGTGTTGGAGAGAATGATTTCTTAGGCTTGACTGTTTGGCGTGGAAAGACTGATCCAGAAGCTGAAGTCATTGTTGTACAAATTAGACGAAGAAACGGTGATAACTGGGAGACTGTTGGACGATTGGCAGTTTATAGAACACCCGACGGAGTGTACTCTAAACTTCCTGAACGTGAATCCTCGGGTTCAAAATAGTAGGATCCGAATGCTTTGTGTAGGTGCGATGGAGGCGGTGTTATCAACGGACTGTACTCTTTCAGTGTTTAATTTGGCTTCCTCGGTCTCTGTTCCAAGTCCCATCTATCATTCATTCTCAAAGAGGAACTATGTATACACGTGCATTGATGCACTCTTAGGTTCTAGCTATAAATGTCAGCGCCACTACAACACCAAATTAGCTTCTTTGATTAATCTTACAGTGCGCGCCGTAATCTAAGAAACGTAAATAAACCATCAAGAGATGTAGTGAAAATGGTGAAAAAACCGTGAAAATAGCAGTTTTCACCTAAAGTGGATATATCTCCCGAAGACCAAACTGTTAGTTGGCTTTTGTAAATCTCTGATATACGGAAAGTGATAA
>DAOWHM010000047.1 GCA_030641425.1 Candidatus Bathyarchaeota archaeon
AATTGTAAACTTGAACCGTTCAAAATCCTTTTCGCGTAGAATCCTTAGGATAGTGTCATATGATAGTTTTTCAACTCTGAAGACGTTGGCTTCACGTCCGATTCTCCAAGGCCAGCAGCTGTGACAGTCGCTGTTCGATACTAATGTGTACTTGTCTAGTGTGCTTAGTCGCCAATTCATAGGGGGATCAGAAGAAAGCCCCGTTTCCAAGGCGTGTATGTGCTTTGTCATGTCCTGATAGCAGTCTTCGATGCGTTCGAAGCCGCTGAAGGCACCAAAGAGGCTGAACCATGGGGTCCACACGTGAGCAGGTATCACTTCATTCCGGTTAGATGTAGCCATAATGTCTTCAACCAATTGGACCGCTGTCATTTCAAGCGTAGGCCTGCCATCGATGCTTAAGGAGCCGTACTGAGCCAGTCTGTCGTTGATCTGCGTTGCTGTCTCGAAGTTAGGCGTCAGAAGAAGATGATGAATCTTCTTTGTCTTGTTATCAGAAGTGAAGATTGTGCTCACTTCAGCAGTCAACATAAAGAGCGTCGAATCTGGGGTTTTTGCCGGTCTAAAGAGTCCAGTGTTTGAGTCTTCAGTTAGATCCTCTTGAAGTTCCTTCAGCCACTTAGGATGTGTAAAATCTCCTGTGCCCATAAGGGTTAGGCCTTTAATTGCTGCGAACCGCGAGAGTTCTGCAACACTTATTCTAGCACTCGTGGCCCGGCTGAAACGACTATGAATATGTAAGTCAGCGATAACCCTCATGTTTTTCCGGTCACCCTCAAGTTTTTGAAGCTGCCGCAGTCACTTTCGTTTCCTGAAGAATAACATGCTGTCCCTCTTGCAGACATATTCGAAACCAACTTTGAGCAGCTCTTTTATTCTTTGGGTGTTTGTGCTATTTTAACATGAAACTTTTCGGGATTCCCATCTTGGAGCAACACCTTCTCTATGTTGACGTACATGAGGGTCGAGTCAAATCCTTTGTGTCCGCGGTTCTCTTTGATGTATGGAGTGTCTTTTGTTTGGTGGTATAGCTGTGTTGCTTTCCAATGCCTGATCGTGTGGAAATAAATTTTCTCTCAGCCTTGGGTTGCGCAGTCTTTGCGCCAACCTTTTCCTCAGGCTAAGGAAGTATGTTTCAAAAACCCTCGGGTTTGAATTGAATATGTATTTGCTCTTCTTTGGAACCATGTTCAGCATGTTTAGGCGTCCATTTACGGAAAGTCGAAGAGATTTATGAAAGAGAAGTTATAAACAGAGATACTTCTGATAAATTCGAATTGGTGCAAACATGGACAAAGAGAAGAAACTACAACAGATGCGAAACTTAGCGTTTTCCTTAAGTAAGAACCTTATGAAAGAGAACCATACGATCGGTGCAATTCTCTTCGGATCTGTCGTAACAGGAAATATCCACGAGAAAAGCGATGTGGACTTGGCCATAATTTATGATATTGACGCTGCTAATATGCGCGAAGGTAAAGAAGAAAGAAGAATAAACAATATAGAAGTTCAAGTTTGGCGTTACTCCATAAATCATTTCATTCATACTTTTGAAGATGAGAAGCTCCGAAACAAACCAAATACCTGGATGTGGGCAAGCCTGTGGGTGGAATACATGAAAAAGGGCAAAATACTTGCAGATACAACTGGAAGGCTTTCAGAATGGAGAGAGAAGGCCCGAAAGTGGAAATGGAGACCAAGCGAAACTGACCCCATTTTGAATCAAGCACTGGACAACCTACAAGCTTCAACAACCTATGCAACAAGACCAGACCTGTTCGCCTCCCTCCTTTGTTTGCGGGAATCCATGACCTGCCTAGCTGCAGCACATATTATGAAGCATAATTTAATTCCAAGTTTCAGACCAAAAGAACTTTGGACAAAACTTAACCTACTTCAAACAAAGGAGAACGCAGTATGGAATCTCTTCAATTTCATAAATGACACCTCAACCATTAACTCAAGACGTGTTAACCAGCTTCTTAAACCGCTAAGTAGTTTCATAGACGTTGAATGGGGCAAAGAGGATAGAGGTACCCGCACTGAGCTAGAAAATGCATATGGATGTTTAAGGAAACAAGATTATGCTGGAGCTCTGCTTTCTGGTCGTTATTCGGCTTACTGGCTTGGATTCCATATCATCAATAAACAAGATGATAAGTTGAAAGCAAAAATCTGTAACGGTGAAAACCACATTAAAATGATGAAAAAACTAGAACCAATAAAACCAAGTTTTTACAGTTTTTACCAAAAACTACATTTCGTAGAACATTGGACCATGAAGAAATTGAAAGATGCTCACAACCAAACACACACCGTTCTGATCTCCTGATTAGGTGCCCACATGGGAAGTGGTTAACACTTACGTTGTTATTTTCCCACCTTGTCGACCTGCTACGAACCTGATTGTATCTTCTTGCTCCCTATACCATCCACCAACTTGATACCCAATAATAGCATCCACTATAAGGGCGAGCGCCCATGAAGCTCACTTCTTGGTGCCTCTATGTGCACTTCAAGAGCAGGCGGATAGAGTGAGCGCCATAAAAGTAAATAACTAACTTCACAATTTCAATGGGTATCAATAAAGAAGCTTCAAGGTAGAATATAATGCCAATACAAAAAGCGAAAGCCAAGTTGATAGAAAATGTCCGCACAATAGTTGATAACTCTCGGACTCACACAGTTGTTTGTGATCTTCCACCCGCTAAGGGGGGAGATGACACTGGACCGACAGCTCTAGAACTGGGGATTATGGCCTTGTCAGATTGCGCTGCTACAATCTTCGCGGATGTGGCGAAAAAAAGCAAAATCGAAGTAAAGAAGATTGAGGTAGTAGCGGAAGCAGAGAAACCTGCGGACTCGCCAAAACTGAAAAGTGTAAAACTCAAAGTATATGTTGCGGCTAAAGCAAGAAAGCAGGTTATTGAAGCAATCTGGCGAAGGACAGAGGCAAACTGCCCAGTAGTGTCAATATTCAGAGAGCCTATACCTGTAGAAGTTGAACTGATAACGGAAACTGTAGGATAGGCAGTTTCAACACCTGCTGCCTATCCCCCTCTTCTTTCTCTGTCAAACATGCGCAATAGACTTGAGTTCGCATTTGAGACTCCTTCAAAGCGGAAAGAGACAAAGAAGTAAGTGAAATCAACTGGGCTTCGATGGCTACTCAGCCTGTTTTTCTGATCCTGCGACATACTTGTCGAAGATCTTTTCCCAATCAACCTTATACAGGGCATAGATGGCTAAAACCAGAAGGGTTCCCGTTGCAATTGCACCTATCCAGCTTCCAGTCTCTCCAAAGAGAAAAGAGAGCGCATTCCGGTATACACTGCCAAAGGACGCAAGAATATAGCACATCAGTAATTTTCCCAAGAGCGACGGGATGAACGCCTTCAGGAGATTGTAGCGTAGGATTCCCAAGGGTATGAAGAGCAGATCGTCTGGAAGTGGGGTTAGTGCGAAGATAAAGAGAGCGGCTGGTGTATACTTGCCAAGTATCTTAAGGAGATAATCCATCTTTCGCTGTCTATCGGTACTGATGATTCTCCTTCCATAGTAACCAAGAAGATACCCTACAACTTCTCCAGTAGCTGAACCCAGTCCTCCAAATACTGTCAACATCAAAGGATCCCATCCAGCGACGCCCAAACCTAAAATAACCAATGTGTAAGGAATTGGGACGACGATTGACATGGTTCCTATCAAACTGATTAGAAATACGCCTGGATATCCAAACTGCGACGCTACTTGCTCCAGCCATTCTAGGAAAGACAATTTGCCACTTCAACTGTAGACTCGATAATCTAACTCTGATGGAACATAACCCTGACTAACCATGGCATCGTATGGGTCGGTATTCGCGATTGGATGAGGAATAAAATCTCAGTTTTTGCTCCTGCGTATCTAGATATTTTTGGAGCTAGATTAGGCCTAGCTTCTTCCCTCCTTCCTCGAAAGCGTGTATGGCCTTGTCCAGTTGTTCTTTGGTGTGTTTTGTGCATAGTTGTACTCTGATTCTTGCCTTGTCTCTGGCAACCATAGGAAAGACTATTGGTAATGCAAAGATGCCCTTATCCCATACAAAATCTGCTAGCTCCTTAGCTTTTTTGCTCTCGCCGCACATCACTGGTACGATCGGGGTCTCACTATTGCCTGTATCAAAGCCGCGATCTTGCATCGCCTTAAGGAAGTAATTGCGGTTTTCCCAGACTTTCTTTACATGCTCTAGTTCAGTTTCGAGGACGTCGATTGCTGCTATGCATGCAGCGGCAACGCCTGGGGGTACACCTCCGCTGAGGAGCCAAGTTCTGGATTTGTTGTATGCAAAGTTTCTTACGTCTTCGCCACCGCTTATGTGACCTCCTATGACACCGAAGGCCTTTGAGAACGTTCCCATCTCAATGTGCACTTGGTCTTGTGTGAGGTGGAAGTGGCTGACGATTCCTCGTCCTCCGTCTCCAAGTACGCCTTCGCCGTGAGCGTCGTCCACGTAGACTCCTGCGCCGTGCTCTGCAGCGATCTTAGCGATCTCTGATAGAGGTGCTAAGTCACCATCCATGCTGAAGACTCCATCTGTAAGTATCCAAATGTGCTTGTAGGGAGGTTGATGTTTTTCAGCTTCTTCCATGACACGGGCTAAGTCTTCTGTGTCCTTGTGTTTGTAGATCCCTCGGTCTGCGTGGGTTAGTCGTACGCCATCTATGATGGAACCGTGGTTTAATGCATCAGAGACGAACAGGTCCCCTCTGCCACATAGTTGAGGTATTACTCCTTCATTTGCCATGAATCCTGTCTGAAAGGTTAAGGATGCTGGGGCATTTTTGAATTTGGCAAGGCGACGGTCCAACTCTTCATGGATAGTCATGTTTCCTGCGATTGAGCGGTCGCTGCCTGCTCCTGCACCATACTTCTTTGTTGCTTCTATCATTGCGTTGACAACTTTGGGATGTGTTGAGAGGTTGAGGTAGTTGTTTGCGCAGAGCATGATAACCTGTTTGCCATTGATGGTGCACACAGGTTCACTGGCTGACTGAAGCTCCTTGAGTTCCCAGTTCAGGCTTTCATCAACTAAGCGTCTATATTCTTCGCCCAAATAGTTTGTTGGATGACGTTTTTGTTGCATATGATCAACTCAAATTATTCATTCTGTTTTTCTATTCCAACCTACAATCTCTTAACTTTTGCCGCTTTACCATTCTGGCTCTAGGACGACTTTTGCGGCTTTCTTGGAGTTGATGAGGTCGATTCCTTCTTCGAAATCTCTCATCGCCAGTTTATGAGTGATTATGGACCCAACTTTGTTGCGGAATTCAGGATTCGACAGTAAACCTTTGATTTGATGCCAAGTTTGGAACATTCGTCTGCCAGATATTCCATAGATGTGGGCAGCTTTGAATATTATAGCATTGTTGAAGTCTAGTTTTACTGGTTTGTCGAAGAGACCTAGCAGGGAGACTCTTCCTCCAGGGGTTAGAATTTTGAAGGCTTGCTGCAAAGCTTGGGGTGCGCCAGACATCTCCAAGGCAACATCAACCCCTTCTCCATCTGTTTCGTCGAGAATAATCTTGTGGATGTTTTCTCCTTCTTCCCTAGCGTTTAAAACTTTATCAGCTCCCATCTTCGTAGCCAGTTCCAGTCTGACCTTGTTTGAACCGCCTGCTGTGGCGAAGATTTGTGATGCGCCTAATGTCTTCAACAAGGCGATTGCCATTAGCCCAATAGGGCCACATCCTAATACTGCCACCTTCTTCCCAGCGATGTCAGCAACATTATCCTTCGGCAAAACAGTTTGAACAGCATTTCCTAAAGGTTCTTGAATTGACGCTATTCCTGGGTCAAGGTCAGGGTCGTTTTTCCAAGCGTTTCTCTCGGGTAACGCTACGTACTCGGCAAATGCACCATCTCTGTCGACACCTAAAATTTCCAGATGCTGGCAGACATGCATGCGGTCTGTTTGACATTGGTAACATACGCCATCAACTATGTGAGTCTCTCCAGAGACGGAGTCTCCCATTTTAATATGTGTCACGTCTGCTCCTACGTCTACTACTTCTCCACAGAATTCGTGACCGAAGATGAGGGGGATGTTCTTTAATCTCTCCTGTGCCCATTTGTTCCAGGCCCAAATGTGAACATCTGTGCCGCATATTGAAGCGGCTTTAACTTTTACAAGCACATCTCTCCGGTCGATCGTTGGGATTGTGACCGTTGAGATCTTTGCTCCTGGAGCTCTTCTTGTCTTGACAATAGCATACATATGCTCTGCTTCTCCCTTTAGGGGTTGGTTGAGTTGATAGGGATAATTCCATTTGGTTTTTATGTTAAAAAGCTTATCTAAGCAACCTGTCAGTCTACAGCCTAGTTTGAGTACTGGAGAAGATGCTGCATTGAAGCTTGGCTTTCTCGTGAATCCTATCGCTGGAATGGGTGGGAGGGTTGGACTAAAGGGAACGGATGGTGTATTTGAAGAAGCTGTGAAGATGGGAGCAAGACCTATTGCTCCTCAACGGGCAGTCGAGTTTCTGGGAAAATTGGAGGAGAAAGGGTTAGCTAAAAGGATTCAACTGATGACTTGTCCAGCTAATATGGGTGAGAACGAAGTGAAATCCGCGGGTTTAGACGCTGAAATCTTACCTATGGTTGTTGGTGCTGAGACAACAGCTCAGGACACGAAGAAAGCTGTGACACTGATGGTTGAGTGGAAGGCTGATCTGGTTTTGTTTGTGGGTGGCGACGGAACAGCAAGAGATATTCTAGATGCATTGAACAGCTCGAATACAACTCCTGTTCTAGGTATTCCTTCAGGAGTGAAGATGTACAGTGGAATATTCGCAATTAAC
>DAOWHM010000013.1 GCA_030641425.1 Candidatus Bathyarchaeota archaeon
AAAGGGTATATTGAACTACACAGAAGAACATCTTGTCTCAGTGGACTTCAACCACAACCCATACTCTGCAACAATAGATGCACCATCCACAATGGTGATCGGCGGCGACTTGGCAAAGGTACTTGCATGGTACGACAACGAATGGGGCTTCTCATGCCGGATGGTAGAACTAATAGAGCTCATAGGCAAGAAAGCTGGTTTCTAAACTAGGTCTTTAAAAGATGCCTTTACAGGCATACACCCTCTTTTTTTGGTGACAAAAAAATGACTAAGATACTGACTCTGGACGATTTTGACTTCAAGGACAAGACAGCCCTTGTCAGAGTGGACTTCAACTCACCAATTGACCCTCAAACTGGAAAAATCCTCGAAGACGTCAGAATAAGAATGCACGGAGAAACAACCATTAAGGAACTCGCTGAAAAAGGATCTAAAGTTGTAATATTGGCCCACCAAGGAAGACCAGGGGAACCCGATTTTGTTCCACTGGAACAACACGCTAAAGTTCTAAGTGGAATTCTAGATAGACCGGTTAAATATGTTGATGACCTCTTTGGAGAAGAAGCGAAAGGCGCTATTAGAGAGATGAAAGGCGGGGAAATTCTGGTTCTACAAAATGTTAGATCTTACCCAAGGGAACGTGAGAAGGGAACACCTGAAGAGCAATCGAAGACCGAATTTGTCCAATCTCTTGCACCTCTAGCTGACGTGTATGTCAGCGATGCTTTTGCAGCAGCCCATCGAGCCCATGTCTCCATAATAGGCTTTGCGCCGTTACTCCCAAGTGTTGCAGGTCGAATAATGGAAAGAGAGCTGAATGCTTTAGGCAAAGCCCTCGAATCACCTGAGAAACCTTGCGTATACATATTGGGCGGCGCTAAAGCAGACGATGCGCTGAGGATATCCAAGTATGTACTTGACAATAACATAGCTGACTATGTTTTAACGGGGGGAGTCGCTGGTCACCTGTTCCTAGTAGCCATGGACATCAACCTCGGCAAACCCAACATCGAGTTTCTACAGAAGAAGAAACTGATGGAGTTCGTCCAAGGAATAAGAGAACTGATAAAAAAATATCCTGAAAAAATCAAGACAGCTCCTGACCTAGCGATAGATGTAAACGGAAACCGTAGGGAAATAAGCGTGGAAGAACTTCCAACAAATTATCCTATCTGCGACATTGGCACAAATACAATTCAACAATATGCTGAAATCATCAAGAAGGCCAAATCCATCGTAGTCAGTGGACCCGTAGGTATCTTCGAAAACAAGGAATTCGCGAAGGGAACAAAGATGATTCTCGAGGTCGTAGCTGATTCGCAAGGCTTCTCTCTCGTTGGAGGAGGACACACAGTTGCGGCAGTTGAACAATTGGGTCTTGAACAGAAGATGGGTTACATAAGCACTGCTGGAGGAGCTCTGATAGAATTCTTGATGGGTGAAGAACTACCGGGAGTAGTAGCTCTAGAAGAAGCTGCGAAGAGAAAGTCCTAACTCTATTTTTTCTTCTCACTTCTTTTTATGCAGAGATATTTGTTCATAAACCGCAATACTTTCATGTGAATCTGTAATTAGCTTTCGATCTCGCAGTGTTTTTTAAGATATTTGTTCATCTTCTTTTCTAATGTTTGTTTCAGCAACTTCATTCTGATATCGAGATATTCTTCTCGGAGTATGTCAAAGTGGAACCCGTCCCATTTCCGTCCGTTAACAAAGCATGCATTAGTTGAGAATAGTTGGTAGCGGGGAGTAGATTTGAACTACCGATCTCTGGGTTATGAGCCCAGCGGGTTAAACCTGGCTACCCCACCCCGCTACGTCGAGTTAACCTGTTTTTCGAAACCCCATAACAGATTAATGTCTTCCTAAGTAAGAAAGTTGGAAATTAAAGTTTTCGGGTATTGTATCAAATCGTTCACGTATGAATTTTGGACCGTAGTCGCAGTGGTCCCGACAGTGATTTTTTGGAGATTTCAGAGTGAAAACCATGTTTTTCTATGTCGACATTAACGTATGTCCGATAGCTCTCACCAATATCAGTAATCACGTACATAATCAGGAATAGGTTCGTGAAATTCTTGGAATGAACCACCAGTATGTGCCAAAGAGTGATACGATAGTGACTAAATCATAGATGTCGATGCGTCCCCATATTGGAGCGAAATCTGCAGCTGGGTTCCCGTTAGGATCTCCGGGTTGAGAATCATAGGCTGCAACTGCTAAGATTATGTGAAAGATGTCGGCACTGTCGTCACCATTTAGGTCGCCTCGCGCATGAATTTTCAAAGTGCCATCGACGAAAACATTGTTATCTGTATTTGTTTCACCTGGAACTACACTAGCTTCCGCCCATAAGGTGTAGTTACTGAATGGTTGTAATTCCGTGGTGTTCCAAACAAAGATCAGTGTCATCTCTTCCCCATGCGCTAGACGGACAATAGTCTGTGTCCTTATGGAAGCGTTCCCGTAATAAACAGTGGGCACTGATGGAGGGGAGGGGGTCTAGAAATAACCTCTCCACTTTGGCAACTGACGTCAGTGCATGTTCAATGGAAAAGCTCAAACATCATAGCAAAGATCCACTCTATCTCCTATTTTTTCGTGATGTGGAGCATATGCTTTGAATGCTGTGAGGTTTCTTGTCCAAAAAGAATAATAAAACAAGTAATGGTTCTCTTATCTGTGTTCAGATTTGAAGAAATCTTATATTCACAGAATATTTAATCCAAAACTCGACAATCCCGTCTTTGTGGAAGGACTCCCAGGCTTTGGGAATATCGGGAAGATCGCAGCTCAACTTTTTGCGCAATCTATCGACGCAAAACTCTCTGCAAAGTATTACTCACCATTCTTTCCAGACTACGTCAACGTGGATAGCAATGGAATCTGCAGTCCTCCATGTTACAGGTTTTACGCTCCTAAGTCAAAGGAGAAGCTAAGTGCAATCATCTTGACGGGTAATTCGCAACCTCCTGTAGACAACGTTGTAGCCCACTATCACATATGCGAAGAAATTTTAGATTTCATTGAAAGCCTGGGTTGCAGCTTCATAGTTACCATAGGAGGAGTACCTACTCCAAGCGAAAAGAAGGAAGTCTATGTTGCAGCAACGTCAAATGCCCTCGCAGCGGAGATCATGGAGAAAGGTGCAGTAATCTATGGCAAAGGACGAATAATGGGAGCCACAGGACTTCTCTTAGGTATGGCAAAAGAGCGGGGACTGAATGGTATCTGCTTGCTGGGTGGAACAGAAGGGTTGCAGCCAGACAAGGATGCAGGTTTCAAGGTTTTCAAATTGCTGTCGAAGATTTTAGGACTGGAAGTCACACATAAAACAAGAACGAAGGAAAAGGTTAATACTGAAGTTTCGAAGTAACCTAGTTCTGTGGAGAACACTCCTTGGCAAAGATTGGCAAGTTGAAAAACGAAAAAGTCAAGCAGATGTTAAATGTTGTTCTGGCTGCGATCCTATGTTTTGTAGGGCCAACCTATTTTGTAGCCATCGCGAGTAACATTATTCCCCAAATCTATGCGATGGCAGCAGGGTTTGTTTCATTTCTGATAGGAATCTTCTTCGTGTTGCGCTTTGTAAAAGAGTAAAGATAGTAGTATGGTCAATAAGCCAAAAAGAGAAAAGAGATAACATTTTGCTCATGCTTACGCTACTGTGACACGCTCTCCTTTTCCTTCCCACAACCCGTGAAGATTGCAAAATGCTCGTGCTCGCAATATTGTTGATTCTTCCAAGATCACACTGATCTTCATGTTGTATCCATCACTCACCACTGGAGCGAACTCTATCCTGCAAATAGGACGTTCTCCTGCATAGAGTTCAACCCAGCCTATGTAGTGAGATAGGACATTAGGGTGCTCAACACCGTCTATTCCACCAACTTTCAAATGAACTTCGAAGGGTTCACCAGACTTGACATTGCTCGAGGCTTTCAGTAAAGGTACATGTTTCTTGTCCATCACAGCCAAGTTGTCCCAGTTTACTGGCTTGTTAAGCTTGTCTAGCGAATAGCCTTCAGAACTAGTCATAACCATCAATTCCTCCTCAAGTCGATACAGCTTTACCAAGACAGCTTAAAAGTTTTTTGAACCTGATGTTCTTCTCTTTCTTTTCTTCTTTGAAGCAGAAATAGCTGCAGACACTCAGTCAAAGGGAATTAAATATCATACGCTCATGAGATGTATCTAATAGGTCTAGGAGGAGGACATTATTTTCCGTAATGTCTCCATGTTAAACTCGGTGTTTGCACAACCATTCTTTGTGAGAGGAATCGCTTGCCCACTCAATCCTATTCCCTGAAGGAAGTCACCGCCCATCTTTAACTCATGACTGCAAGCCACGCCTACAACTCCTTCATATCCGTTCTTCTTCAGAACTTGAGGAACACAAGAACTGCCTGCAAGAACAAAGACATCATACCCAAGTTCCTCGGCCAATTCGTCAGCCTTGTTAACTAAGCAGTCTTTTGAGCAGTGCTCACAACTGTAGGATGGGATCTCAGGATTAAAACTAGCTTGGCATCGTTTGTCCATGAATTTGCGGGCGCAATGGGGCAGTAGAAGTGCCCGTTTCCTAGTTTTCCGGAATCTTTCTGTTTCAGATATATTCCTCACATACATGTCAACAAGATCCTCGACCAGCATAAGAGCGTCGGAGATTTCCAGTCCAGATATCTCCTGTAGCCTAAATTTCTTCGCCAAGCTTCTAGCTTGACTACCCAGCCGCCTATGCAAACCCTTCTCTCTAGCTATATTAGCAAGATCTCTAAAGAAAGCTTTGGAAATTCTTGAGAGATCGAAGCTAAACCTGTAAGGAATTTTTTCCACCACCCACAGATATGTGAACACTTTCTCTTCTAACATTTGTTGATGGATGTAAATACTACGATTGTGGAAGAATATAAAGCCATCCACTCGGAACATCTAGTTATATCAAGCGCGCGAAATAATAATTTGCTCATCTAATGGACTCAGATTTCAGTGTTTGGGGAGTTTTCATCGGATTTGAAAGTTTGTGCATCTTATTAAATACCTAATTCTCCGACTCCAAGCAGTTGTTTTAGTGATTCTACTTCTTCTTTGAGCATTCCGATTTCGCTTTCCAAAGCATCGGCCTTTGATTCAGCCATCTTCTTCAGCTCATCGATCTCTAGTAAAAGATTTCCTCGCTCTGTCTGCAGAGTCTTGAGTTTCTCCCGCAGATTCTTCAACATATTCACAAACTCTACCTCGATTCCTTTAGCCTTCTCAGCTACGCTTTTAATTCTTAACTCTTTCTCCTCCTTAGTCTTCACTCCAGCTCGAAATTTGTTTTCACATTGTGGACACTTAAACATTCCGAAACCAATCTTTAGAACACCTTGATGTCGCGAAGATTTCCTCGACATATACCATGTTTTATAGGGAATCTCTACGTCAGCTCCACATTTAGGACATTTTGGCAAGGATTGTCCTCGCTCTAGATTTGGTGGTCTTATGCTAAAAATCTTCTTCTGCAAATTCGGATATTAAAAGCTTGAGCAGTTATGCTTTCCATAATAGAAGCTGAGGGTCGTTTGTTGATATCGAGTCAATTCCGTTTTCGTCAGTCAATCTGCATCAAAAGTTCATTTGAACAAACGAATCCTCCAACCCAATAATCGATTATTTCTTGTTTGAGAAGAAGGAAAAAGATAGATTTGAATATTAGCAATGTCAGTGAGTGCATGCATGTATCAATATTCTCCCCTCTCCTGCTTCCACTGGCTCATCTTTGTTAACGCAGCGTGCATACTTTATACTCTGAGTCGGACTCTGCAAGACCTGTAATACATAATTAGATTTCACAGCTTTTAAAAAGCCAACCACTTACACTCTATCATGCGCGCGTTGATAACAGCTTCACAATCACCGTCTATTCTCCTGCGAGTGCACCTGTACCGCGCGCGACTTTTCTAAAGTTTAACTTTGGAATCCACTTTCACTTAACTCTCCCTTTCCCTAACTATAAGTTACCTCGAAGCCATTAAATAGAAAATCCAATGACTGGAATCACACTTGCGGTTCATAGACAATACCCACTGGATTTTGGCGAAAGCCCTTGATATAGCCACTTCCCTTCACGAATGCACTCTGTGAATCGCAAGCTTTCCTTCTAAATGAGCGATCAGTACAATTGATCTGAAACCGGAATATTGGCACTTTGCGTTTTCTGGAAGTCTTAAGAAGAAAAAGGGGTTGTTGTTATATGCTAATTATGAATGAGAGCCGTTCAACAAGTTCCTTGTATCGATTCCTTATTGTGACTTCTGTAACTTGTGCAATCTCAGCGATTTCCCTTTGCGTCTTTCGTTCTCCTGTCAGCACAGAGGCTATATAGCTTGCAGCTGCAGCTATGCCTGTAGGTCCCCTTCCCGAAGTGAGTCTCAGCTCCCGCGCTGTTGCCAAGATCTTATGAGCGATCTCCTCCACTTTGCCCTGCATTGCCAGTTGGTTTGAGAACTTCGCTATGTACTGGCTTGGTTTAAGAGGCGGAATAAAGTAGTCTAGTTCCCTGACTAGAAATCGATAGCTTCGCCCGACTTCTTTTTTGTTGATGTGTGAGGCTTGAGCGATTTCTTCTAGGGTTCTTGGGAGGTGGCATTGCCTGCAGGCAACGTAAAGTGCTGCTGCGGTTACACCTTGAATGGATCGACCTCTAATTAGACGTTCTTTGACGGCTTTTCTGTAAATCACGGAAGCAGTTTCAAGTATGTTTTTAGGAAGGCTGAGAGTATTGGCGATCTTGCTGATTTCTGAAAGAGCAAAGGCTAAGTTTCGTTCTGTAGCATCTGAGACTCTGATGCGTCGTTGCCACTTTCTGAGACGATAAACTTGCGCTTTCTGACCTGGTGAGAGACGCTTACCATATACGTCTCGGTCATGCCAGTCAATCATTGTGGATAAGCCTTTGTCATGAATGGTATAGGTTAATGGTGCCCCAACTCTTGTTCTCTTTGCACGCTGTTCATTGTTAAATGCCCTCCATTCAGGTCCTGTGTCCTGAAGTTTCGCAGCAATTACAATGCCACAACCCATGCAAACAATCTCAGCAGTCTCATAATCTCGTATGAGGCGTTCACTTCCACACTCAGGGCATTTCTGAACCTTAAAGGATTGTGTCGAAGCGGTAACCGACGTAGAGCTTCCCTTATCTACCACGTTTTCTCTTCTCCTTTCTCCTTCTACTTGAGGGAATCATGTAAAGAGTGATCCCAATCGAATCCTGTAGTTTGGATATGATAGGTTTCACCGAAATATAGGGTGAGGCGACTGGACCAAAAACATCGAGAATAGTGCCAATAGATTTCAGATTCTCGTCCACGACTCTGGAGCCAATTTTTGGCGTTGCTTCTGCTCTCAGGATTAGGTTTTGGCTTGAACTCACATGAAGCACATGTCCTAGTCGTTGCAATTCTGATTCCCCCTCACAAAAGGTCAAAAAACTTCAAAGCTCCGTCATATTTAAACATTATGCAACCGAAAAGCTTAAAAAGCCAAATTTGCAGACCGAAATCCTACTTCAGCTCAAAAACTAAAGCTATTCCAAACCTTTAATGTATGAAAAACTTGTTTTTCCTTCGGTAGGTGTGAC
>DAOWHM010000109.1 GCA_030641425.1 Candidatus Bathyarchaeota archaeon
AAGCCTGCACGTCGACCAAAAGCGGTTGGGCACTGACTTACCACCTCGATAAAACAAAGACCTTTGGTGATCAGAGCCTTCTGAATTGATTCTCTTAGTTGAACAAGGTGGGCTGTGGTCCAACGAGTAACATAATTAGCTCCAGCTGTAGCCACTAGCCTCGCAGCGTCGAGGGGATTTTCAAAGCCTCCATATGGGGTTGTTGTGGTCTTAGTTCTCAAAGGGGTTGTTGCTGCTACTTGACCTCCAGTCATTCCATAAATCATGTTGTTAATCATAATCACGGTGATATCCAAGTTTCTTCGAGAGGCATGAATCAAATGGCTCAAGCCGATCCCTACTAAGTCTCCGTCTCCACCAAAAACGACCACTTTCAAATCTGGGCGTACAAGCTTGACACCGGTCGCTACGGGTATGCTTCGACCGTGAGTTGTGTGTATGGAATCTGCCTGGAAGTGGGGCGTTGGGATCCAAGAAGCGCATCCAATTCCACTGCAGAAGACAAATCCTTGGAGGTCTTGGTGGCCAAGTTCTTGAACAGCTTTCAAAAAAGTTGTAGCTACAGTTGTTCCACCGCATCCTGCGCAGAAGGGGAAGCGAATGCCTCTAAGATAATTGGAGAGGGAGGATTTGCTCAATGTTCTCCCACACTTCCTTCGATCATAGTGAAAAGCTCCTCTGGAGTCAACATCTCTCCACCACCGATCTTGTTAACAGGTATAACTCTTGCTGCACCCTTGACCACTCTCTGTACTTCAAAGAAAATTTGCTGCAGGTTCATCTCAGGCACAACAATACTTTCAGCTTTCTGTGCCATCTTTTCCACAATCTTCTCAGGAAACGGCCAAATCGTCTTCAATCGAATAAACCCAACACTTATTCCACTATCCTTTGCCATCTCCACCGCTTCATAGACTGCCCGAGAAGTGCATCCATACGAAACTACACCAACCTCACAGTTGTCCACATTGACAGCTTCGAAATCTGCTAAAAATTCGACGCTATTCCTAATCTTTTCGACAAGTCTAGTGACAAGAACTCGATGAGTCATTGGGTCCGCTGTGAAACGAATACCCAACTCATTGTGAGTTGAGCCGGTAACTGCCACATTGAACCCTTCACCCACCGAAGGCATTGGCGCTACACTTTCTCCGTCAAAGAATGACTGATCGGTAGATTTCGGTTTCTTCCTATTGACAATTCTTATCTCCTTGAGCGAAGGCACAACCATCTGTTCACTCATATGAGCAATCATCTCGTCAGCCAACAGAATAACAGGTGTACGATATTCTTCAGCTAGATTAAACGCTCTTATCGTCAAGTCAAACATTTCTTGAACTGAGTTTGGGGACAACACTATTGAAGCGTAGTCTCCATGTGTGCCCCAACGGGCTTGCATTACATCACCCTGTCCACATTTGGTGGCCTGACCAGTACTGGGTCCCGCTCTTTGAACATCAACGATTACGCAAGGAGTCTCAGTCATAAAGGCATATCCTATGTTCTCCTGCATGAGGCTAAAACCTGGACCTGAAGTTGCAGTCATAGCTTTCGCACCAGCCCAGCTTGCACCGATCACAGACGCTATGGAGGCAATTTCATCCTCCATCTGAATCATTATTCCACCTGCTTGAGGAAGATGCTTCGCCAAGTGCTCAGATATCTCGCTAGCCGGCGTAATTGGGTAAGCCCCAAAAAACTGACATCCGGCGATGATTGCGGCTTCAGCTGAGGCTTCATTTCCCCGCATAAAATGGTTTCCAGAAGGTAGATAGTAAACCATGCACATGCATCCTCATGTGGTTTTGTTTGTACCCATCCTTTGTCTTAAGGTTTTTCTAAAGGCCATCTGAGCAATGTGCAACATCACACTTTGGGAGAATGCATGTCTAATTGAAAATAAGAAACTGCAGGTATGTCAATAGTTACAATCCGCAAGAACCTTAGACCGCTATTCTCTTCTTTTCTTGATGAAAAACACTAATACTCCTACAATGCCTATTCCTGCTCCGGCGATGTAGATGTACATTGAGTATAGCTTCAGGAAAGAGGGTGGACCAACCACGAATTGGACGTGGGAAGATGAATTTTCGTAGATCAGGTCGTTTCCTGAAAAAACTGCTTGAACACTCCAAGTTCCCAATGCTTCAACCTTAAAACTACCAGTAAATGTTCCGTTAGTTGATGTTGTCACGAGTTGTTGAAAGGTTCCATTGGGGGAGATATACACCAGTGTTATGGTCAAATTTTGGACAGCCGGCGTTATGATGCCTGTTAACGTCAGGTTTTCTTCGGAAGCAATTGTATTTGTCCCAAGTGTTATGTTTATTTGAGATTCGAATTTTACAACGTAGCTTCCATTATACATTAAAGTGTTTTCAAGGATATCATTTGCCTGAACCTCATACTCTACTGTTGCACCAGCTTGTTGACCAGGTACAACCGCAATAGCTGTTCGATTGTCTACTATCTGCATTGCTAAAGTTACAGTGTCCTGCCAATTGTTAATGGAGTAGATTAATGTTGAATATTCTAGATCGGTGAGTGGAGAAATGAAAGTTAGGGAAGCCTCGTTGTCAGGATAGACTCTAAGAGGAGTAGATAAGGGTTCGATGAAGGCTTTCCCGAATTCCGTCTTCACTAAGAATCTTATCACTTCATTACCTTCCTCGCCCAGAAAGACAAGATGGTAGAGATTGTTGCCTTCAAATGGTGACGAATAGTTAATCAGCATATCCTGCCCGTAAAACTCACAGCTTACACTTGCCACTCCACTGAAACCTTTACTTTCAAGGTTGTACCCTCCAAAACCTTGTTGATCAACACCTCCAAAAAGCCCTGGTTCCCAAGCTAAAGGCACACCTTTCAGTTGGTCGCCCACTCCGAGCTCTGGACTAGCCATCAGATAAAGCCGGACCTCATACATGTCCAAACCTTCAGGAACTCTAACCCGAACTTCAAAACGGGAACTATTAGTCGCAAATTCGAAAGCCCAACTAGTGTTCTCCACATGCATGTAATTCTGCTTTCCTTGAATGTGGACTTCATGCCATAGGTTGCACTCTACGTTCTCAACTACCATGAAAGTACCCGCCTCTGCAGCTTGACTTTCCCTGGGATCATTACAGATAATGAATGTGTAGTTGCCTGTTTGCCTTGGTGTGAAGAAGGGCTCGTTGAGACTTGTTACAGAAATTCCCAAGTTTTCCTGCAACTGGGCAGATTGTGTATGGTAACCCTCCAGTTCACCTAAGGGATTAAAGACGTAAATATCGTAGTCAGTTTTGTCATCTGACGTCTTCTCGACCCAATCTCCGTAAAAGTAGATATGATACCTTTTACCTCGAGTTAGGTGGCAGAGAATCGTGTAGTTGGAACCAACTGGGATTTGGGACTCGCTTATGTGCACAGGGAGCATGGGCTTGCTGATATAGGTCCAGTTTCCGTATGGAGGAGTATTTACAAAAATCTTGGCGCTTTCAACTGTGAAGTTTTTCTGCTGACTGAAAGCTTCGTAGATGAGGTTGTTTCCGTCAAACCATGCTTGAACCATCCAGCTTCCAATTCTCTCAGTAGCGAACTCAACCCCCCAACTTCCATTGACATCTGTAGGTGCAACTATTTCAGAAGTCTCATTCCCCAAAATGAAGAGTACACGTACTGTAAGGTTTTCCACAGAGAGACTCAAATATCCCTGAACAGATACAATTTCGCTTACGAATGCATTTTCTTTATCCAAGGTGAAGTCTATTGAGGCCTCATATTTCACTGTGTAATTCCCATCAAGAATTATAGCTCTGTCAAGCATATCCAAAGCTTCAACTCTATATTGAACGAGTGATCCAGCCTCTTGGCTTGGAATCGTTGCAGTACATGTCCAATTCCTAGTTACAGTCATCTCCACCTTAGACATGTTTTGCCAGTCGTCCATGGAGTAATACAACTCTGCTTCCTTCAATTCGAAGTCAGATGAAAAAACCATTCTGGTGGAGTTACCTGGAACAACTCGACCAAGAGGATCAATCAACGTTAGAATCCCTTCTTCAAATCTGGTCTTCACTGCGAACTTAACTAGCCCTCCACCGTTTTCACCTATCAAAACAAGATGATAAAGACGTTTACCAGATATAGAGGATGTATAGTTGATGAACATGTCTTGTCCATAATACTCGCAACTAGCGTAAGCTATACCTCTGAATTCTTTGCTTTCTAAATTGAAGCCACCATAGTCTTGAGGGTTGAGCTCTCCATAAAGTCCTGACTCCCACGCTAGAGGAAACTCGTTGAGTAGCTCTCCCATTCCAGCCTCGGGGTTGCCCATCAAATAAAGACGAGCCTCATACATATCAAGACTCTCAGGAACCATTATGTAGACTTCGATACGCTCACTGTCAGTAGTAAATTCGAATGCCCAACTAGTATTGAAAGCAGGTACATCGTTCTCTTTACCTTCAATGAAGATCTCGTGCCACATGTTACCTAGCACATTTTCAATGATCATGAAGGTTGCAGGTTCGGCTCCTTTGCTTTCTCTGGGATCATTTCTTATGACAAAACTATAGTTTCCTGAAGTTCTTGGAGTGAAGTGGGGCTCATCTACATTTGTACCTAGATGCTCAGGTAATCCAATTGCTTCGGTGTGGTAGGTTTCGAGTTCGCCACTTGGATTGTAGACGTAGATGTCATAGTCAGTGTCGGGAGTAGGACCATAGTCTACCCATTCTCCGTAGAAATAAACGTGATATGTATGGTTGGCCCTTAAGGGGCAGAGAACTGTCCAATTGGAACCCACAGAGATTTGCGAATCATTGAAATATATGGGGAACATTGGCTTTTCCACAAAAGTCCAGTTTCCATATGGCGGAGTGTTAATAAAATGATGAACATGTCTCGTGTACTCAGGAAAGGCCTCAGCTTTTGCCAAAAAAGGCAAAGGCCAGTTAAGAGTAGCCAGGAAAAAAATGATGATCATCATAGTAGTGAATAATCTGAAATATGAAGACCCAATTAGTCGCATCGTGCACTGTCCCTTCGAACAATCGCTTTCTTTAGAGGATAATTGTTATGAATTTCAGATACAGATTCGGACATTAAATTAGACTACGAACAAAGCTAAACTAGGCTAGAATTATGAACGAAATAAAAGAAAAGAGGAAAAAAAGACTTTTTCTTCTGGAGCATTTTAACTTTCGATGTTGAAAGGCAATACGGCGAAAGCATGTGAATCTGTTGAATTAATCAGTTCATATCCGAACAAAATGTACACGCTATAATCTTCCTCAGCTATCAACGAAGTCTTGAGAGCTTTGACTGTCACATTTTCTCCTTGGACAAGGAATCCATTGTCCAAAAGTGCTTTCACTCTTATGATTCCCATATCCACGGACCAAACAGGAGGCAGCAACACTCTAACTTGTCCATCCTCGACATCTAGAGCCAACCTGTTTCTTACCAGACCAACGACTGTTCCATCAATTGTTACAGGCTCAGAGTTGCTACTGATCCAGTTCCAACGCTTCTTACAATGGAAATCATTACGCCAACTGCATTCTTGCTTGATCCAAGAATGTTCCGACATCATATTTGCGATCCCGTATGGCTCAGGGGAAGTATCTGTTTGAGTTGCTACAATCGTTGTATCATAGAAAATTAGAGTTGCAGCTATAGCGACTAGTATTCCTGTCATCATAATTTTTTGCTTCGATTTCGTCTCCATTCACCTCCTTACGTTTTTCACCCGTTTCAAGTCTGTTTTCAAAAAATAACTTTGGAAAACTACTTATTAAGCAGAACGGTTACAAAAAACTCGAATTATCACAAAATAAGGTTCGATAAACCTCGAACAACTTTCTCAAATAGTTCCGGAAAACCAGAACCTCAAGCCTACAGCCATAAAAGAGAAAGATGGAAAGACATTTACCCTCTTGGAGTAGCTAGGTAGACAAAGGTGAAAGCATGGAAAAGGACATTGCAGATTACGCGCTGAACTATGCTCAAGAGAAACATGTACAGTATGCGGAAGTAAGAGCACACCACACAAAAAACGAGCAGCTAGTAATTAAAAACGGCGTCCTAGACGCTTTCGTCTCCACTATTAACAGCGGATTCTGTGTTAGAATACTAGCCAAAGGAGGCTTAGGCTTTGCGTCAACCAACAAATGGACAAAGAACGAAGCGAAAACAGTTGTGGACACAGCTTTCAAGTTCGCTACCATGGCAAAACGTAAGGACAAGATCACGTTTGCAGAGGAAAAAGGCGTTGAAGCAAATTGGAGCGTCCCACAGAAAAAGAAAATTGAAGATATACCTCCAGAACAGAAAATCGAGGAACTCATGGAAGTTGATAAGACCCTATCATCCCAAGAGGGATTGAGCATTCCTGGAAGGGTAATAGCTTGCTCGATAAGCCTTACAGAGAAGTACTTCGCCAACTCTGAAAACTCAATAGTCACATCTCACGTCCCCAAAATAGCTCCCTTCGCTTTCATAACTGTAGTTGAAGATGGCAAACCCGAACAAGCCTACAAACAATTCGGGCGCAGTGGAGGATGGGAATCCTTCAATGAATGGAAAATGACCGAATCCCTACTCCATGAAGCAAAAGTCCTCCAGAAGTTGATAAAAGAAGGAAGAAACATCAAACCTGAAAAGATGGACTTAGTTTGCGGACCTGAAGTCACCGGAATTGCCGCCCACGAATCTTGTGGACACCCAACAGAAGCAGATAGGATACTAGGGCGTGAGATGAGCCAAGCGGGACGTTCCTTCATATATCAAGGAGGTTCCTATTGGATAGGAACAAAGATAGGAAGTAGCCTTGTAACAATAGTTGATGATCCAACTGTAAAAAACAGCTATGGCTACTACGAATACGACGACGAAGGAATCAAAGCAAGACCACGATATCTCTACAAAGACGGTGTGATAAACGATTTCCTCCATAATAGAGAAACCGCAGCGAAGTTAGGTACTAGAAGCAATGGATCCTCAAGGGCAAACAGCTATTCAAGAGAAGCCATTGTTCGAATGGCCAACACATTCCTGCAGCCAGGTGATTGGACTCGAGAAGAAATCATCGAAGATGTGAAACATGGGATCTTCATGCAGTCTTTTACAGAATGGAATATTGATGACAGACGTTTCAATCAACGCTATGTAGGAAGAGAAGCATACCTAATCGAAAATGGGGAATTGAAACATCCAATAGCCAGACCGGCGATCGAAACATCCACATTAACTTGGTGGAGCGCCGTCGACGCAATATCTAAGGAAATTGATTATGACGCAGCAACTTGTGGCAAAGGTGACCCCATGCAAGGAGTGCCAGTATACACAGGTGGCCCAACGATAAGGCTAAAAGAGGTGTACATAAGATGAGCGAAAGCTTAACGAAGACCCAAGAAATAGTGAAAGAAGGCATGGCCTTAGGAGCAGATGAAGTCCTAGCCAAAACAACCTTCGGTCGATATAGGCAGACAAGATTCAGCAACAATCAAGTCGACATTACAGTAGCGTGGAATGACTATGTAACAGATGTTGCTCTTTCATGGAAAAAGCGCCTAGTAGCGACTCAAATCAGAAATTTCCAAGACTCCAATAACATCATAAACCGCCTTTTCAAGCTGGCTAAAGTGTCAAAGGAGAACCCTGCATATGGCGGTATCGCAGAAGGCACCTTCAAATACTCAAAGCCGACAGCAGACAAAAATCTAAGAGAATTAGAAAACCCTTCAGAATATGTTCTTGAAGCCATTGAAGCAGCGAAGAGAGAAGCAGGCGAAGAAGTCAATACAGGTGGAACCCTCTACACGAAGTACGAAGACGTTTATCTTGTTTCTTCTCAAGGACCTATTGGACAAGACGCAAGGTCAGCAGTAGAACTCTCAATCAGAGCCTTCTCTCAGATTGACGCTTCAGGTCATGGAGTAGAGTGC
>DAOWHM010000002.1 GCA_030641425.1 Candidatus Bathyarchaeota archaeon
GTAAGCAGCTTTTCTCTCTGATAGACCTTGATTGAACTCGTCAGCCACTGTAACAGGGCAAACTTTGGAGCAGACACCACAGTTCTTGCATATTTCAGTATCTACTCCTCGTGGCTTCATGAAAACCGTTACTTCATAGTTACCTGGACGTCCACTGACAGCTTGCACCTCTGCGTAGGTGAGTAAGTTTACGTTTGGGTTTCTTCCCAGCTCTGCCATTCTGGGTGTTAAAATGCATTGGGCGCAGTCTAAGGTTGGGAACACTTTTGTCAGTTTCCCCATGTTGCCTCCTACGCTTGGTTTTCTCTCAACAATATGGACCTTGTGACCTAAGTAACCAAGTTCAAGAGCTGCGGTGATTCCCGCGATTCCTCCACCAACTATAAGAATTTCCCGTGAACCTTTCTCGCTTATGCTCTCTAAGCTTTCGAGTTCAATGCTCCGCTCGTAGCCACCTCTGATTAGGCTTATAGCTTTCTTTGTAGCTACCGCGGAAGGTTCTGGCCCGTGAACCCATGAAGCCTGTTCTCTTATGTTCACAAATTCAAGCATGTAGGGATTTAGATCAGCTTGCTCTAGAACGCTCTGGAAAGTGAGAAGGTGCATTCTAGGGGTGCAGCTTGCCACTACGACACGGTCCAACTTTTTCTTCTTTATAGCGTCAATTATGATATCTTGAGAAGGCTTTGAGCAAAGGTATTTTTGGTATTTCGCTTCTACGACTCCTTCCCAGTTCTTAACTGCTTCGAGAACCTGCTTTACATCTACAACATCGCCTATGTTGCCCCCGCACTCACAGATGAAAATCCCTATTTTTGGCCGCATCTCATCCATCGGGTCATCTCTCGTTATCTTGAGTTGTTTTGACTGATACAGAGGAAAACGCTTAAAAAACCTTATGTTTCATGTAATCACCACGGGACATGGATGATGAGTGTACAGGAGCTCGTTCAAAAGCACAAATTATTGGAATGTATTCATTGTGGAATTTGCACTGGAAGTTGTCCAGTGTCTAGAAAAGCCAACTTGAACGTTAGAAAGTACATGCGGGAAGTTTCCGTGGGCAACAAGCTGACGATTCATCCTCAAGATGAGCTGTGGAGTTGCACGACCTGTGCTACATGTGGAATTCGCTGTCCTAAAGAAATAAACCCTTATGACTTCCTGATTGACATTCGAAGTTTAGCTGTGGAAAGAGGACAGATTGCTTCGACTCTTCGTGACGCATTGGAAAGCACCTTCAAAAATGGCAATCCTTGGGGAAGGATAAGAAACAAGAGAACTGAGTGGATGCAAGATTTAAACGTCAAACATGTGTCCCAAGGCGTTGATTTGCTCTACTTCGTAGGTTGCACATCCGCCTACGACCCTCGAGTTCAAGAAGTCACAAAGAGCCTCGTGAAATGCTTGCAGAAAGCAGACGTCAACTTTGGAACTTTGGGGATCGAAGAAAACTGCTGTGGAAATGAGGTTCATGGCATGGGTGAGAAGGGGTTGTTTGAGATTCTTATTGAGGAGAATAAGAAACTCTTCAACAAATATGAAGTGGAGAAGATTGTCGCAAGCTGCCCTCATTCATTTCATTCTTTCAAAAACAAGTATGGAGAGACAAACTTTGAAGTTCTTCATCACACTCAATTGCTTGCGGACTTGATTAGAAACGGAAAACTGAAGTTCTCTCAGGAACTGAACTTGACTGTGATCTATCATGATCCATGCTTTTTGGGAAAACAGAACAGCGTGTACGATGAACCTCGAGAGGTCCTTGAGAACATTCCGGGCGTGAAGTTCCTGGAGTTCGATCGTTCAAGAGAACGAAGTCTCTGCTGCGAGGGCGGAGGAGGAAGAATGTGGATAGACATCCAAGGAGAACGCTTGGCAGAAGTCCGGGTGAAAGACGCATCTGAGGCAGGTGCTGAGGTGTTGGTCGTCGCTTGTCCTTTCTGTCTTTTGACTTTTGAGGATGCAGTTAAGACGGCTGGTCTAGAAGGAAAACTTGAAGTGAAGGATATCGCTGAGATCGTCTTCCAAGCTATCTAGAGATCCAGCAAAAACAGATCAGCGAAATGTCATCGTTGGAAAAACTATTAAAGGCACTTCTAGAATTTAGGTTTTCTCTCTAAATGGTAAATGAGGAAATGATATGGAAATAATGTCTCATGATATCATCATAATTGGAGCTGGTATGGCTGGGCTTAGAGCTGCAATTGCTGCTGCTCAATTCAGTAAAGAAGTAGATGTGGCTGTAATTTCTAAAGTATATCCAGTGCGTTCTCACTCAGTTTGTGCTCAGGGAGGAACAGGCGCTGTCTTGAAAGATGGAGATTCTTTTGATTTGCATGCTTGGGACACTGTGAAAGGGTCAGATTTCCTTGCAGATCAAGATGTCGTAGAGCTTTTCGTTCGAAGAGCTCCTCAGGAGATAGTGGCTTTGGATCATTGGGGTTGCCCTTGGAGCAGAACAGAAGATGGAAAGATTAACCAGAGACGTTTTGGAGGTCACAGTTTTCCCAGGGCATGTTTTGCAGCGGATATGACTGGTTTTCACGAGATGCATGTGCTGGATGGAAAGGCAAAGACCTTTGACAACGTGAAGTTCTACGATGAATGGTTTGTCGTCTCCTTGCTGGTAAATGAGACCGCTGTCGCAGGCTTAACAGCCATAGACATGAAAAGTGGTGAGATGTATGCGTTACGCGCTAAAGCTGTTGTGATGGCAACAGGAGGTCACGAACGTATCTATGAATTCACAACTTTCTCCCACACTGCTACTGGGGACGGAATGACTATTGCTTATCGAGCCGGGGTTCCATTAAAAGATATGGAATTCGTACAGTTTCACCCCACGGGACTTGTTCCCCCAGGAGTACTCATCACAGAAGGCGCTAGGGGTGAAGGAGGATACTTACTCAACTCCAAAGGAGAACGCTTTATGAAACGGTACGCTCCTGAAAGGATGGAGCTAGCTCCTCGCGACATAATTGCCAGAGCTGAAATGACTGAAATTCTGGAAGGACGGGGACTGGAAGGGCCTTATGGACATTATCTTGCGTTGGACATCAGACATCTGGGCGAAGAGAAGATAAATGAAAGGCTTCCTCTCATACGAGATGTCGCCATAAAACTTGGCGGGATAGATCCAGTGAAGGAGCCTATTCCAATTAGACCTGCAGCTCACTACTCTATGGGTGGGATCAACGCAAGCATCAAAGCGGAAACATCTATCTCAGGCTTGTATGCGGTTGGTGAATGCGCATGCATGAGCCTTCATGGAGCCAACAGACTCGGCACAAATTCAACAGCTGACTGCTTAGTGTTCGGGGCGATTGGGGGCCAAGAAGCAGCCAAGCATGCTTTATCAGAAAGCCTGAGAGAACTGCCAAAAGAACAAATCTTAACGTCAGAGAAACGAGTTTTTGATACAATCCTAGGAAGTGAAGGTGACGAGAGAGTTGCAGCAATAAGAGATGAGATGAGAACAATCATGAACGACAACGTATGGATATTTCGTACCGGAGATGGACTTAAGAGCGCCTTGAAAGGGATAAGGGAACTTAGGGAGAGATTCGGAAAAGTAACAGTTGAAGATAAAAGTAAACAATTCAACACCGGTTTAATAGGGGCTCTCCAGCTAGACTTCACACTAGATCTGGCAGAAGTCACTATCACTAGTGCTTTAGCTAGAACGGAGTCGAGAGGCGCTCATTTCCGAAAGGACTACTCCAAGCGAGATGATGAGAACTGGACAAAACACACTTTAGCTTACTGCACAAAGGAAGGCCCGAAACTCGAATACGCTCCTGTAACGATTACAAAGTGGCCTCCAACCGCTAGAACCTACTAGGAGAAAACTGAAATGACTTCAAAAGTAGAGAAAGTTGTTGAATTCAAAATCCACCGCTTCTCACCCGAAAATAAGAAACGCTACGTATCCACCCACAGCGTGCCAATACGTAAAGGCATGACTTTACTTGACGCTTTGATGTACATCAAAGACAACTCTGATGAAACACTTGCCTTCAGATCTTCATGTCGAATGGGAGTATGCGGAAGCTGCGGAATCTTAGTAGACAAAGAACCTATGCTTGCTTGTTACACTCAGGTTCTCCAATTAAACTCTGACTCGTTAGTTATTGAACCTCTTCCGAACATGAAAATAATCAAAGACTTAGTCATTGACATTCAACCCTTCATGGACACCTACAACCGAATAAAGCCCATCTTGATCAAGTCTGAAGAAGCTTTGAAGGAACCTAATGCATTCGTTCAAGTGACAGCTGACCTAAAAAAGTACTGGGACCTGTCTCTGTGCATCAAATGCTCCATATGTTATTCAGCATGTCCCGCGGCAATAGACGAGAAGTTTCTCGGCCCCTCCACATATGCAACAAACTATCGTTTTATCACAGACTCGAGAGATGAAGGCACAGAAGAACGATTGAAGGCCATGGCAGATAACCTTTGGCTGTGCACATCCTGTAACTCATGCACAATGTTCTGCCCAAAAGAGGTTGATTCTTCGACTTCTATTGTTGATGAAAGAAGTCTTATTGTGGAAACCGGTGGAATACCAAGAACAGTCAGAGATGTCCTTACGAGTGTTACTAGATATCACAACCCAATGGGCATGCACCCAAGTAAGAGAATGGAATGGGCTAAGGACTTGGAGGTCAAAGCTTTTCCCACAATTAAAGACGCAGATATACTGTGTTTTATGGGTTGTACTGCAGCCTTTGACCCTAGAAGTCAGACTATCGCCAAGTCCATGATCTCGGTGTTCAACAGGTTAGGTGTCAACTTTGCCACCCTCGGCACTGAAGAGTGGTGTTGCGGTGACCACATCTTGAGACTTGGAGAAAAAGGACTATTCGAGATGCTTGCTGAACATAATCTATCTACGTTTGAGAAGTTCAACACTCAGAGAATCCTGACACTATCTCCCCACTGCTACAACACTTTCAAACACGATCCTCCTTACAGTGAAAAGAACCTCAATGTGCAGCACTACACTCAATTCCTTGCAGAAGCCATCGAAACAGGTCGACTAAAACCATCTAAAACAATCAATAACAGACTAACTTACCACGATCCCTGTTTTCTGGGTAAACGGAACGAAATCTATGACTCTCCAAGACAGATACTGAAAGCGATCGATGGCTTAGAGCTTGTTGAGATGAAGAGAACTCGGGAGAGCAGCTTCTGTTGTGGCGGAGGCGCTGGGAGAACATGGACGGAGGAAGCTGTTCCAGAGAAGAGACCGAGTGTGCACCGAGTTAAGGAAGCTCTGGAACTCAATGTTGACATGATCGCAACAGCATGTCCATTCTGTGTTACGACACTAGAAGACGCAGTGAAAGTACTGGATGTAGAGGAAAAAATCGAGATAAAAGATGTCTTGGAGCTCCTAGACGAAGCGACATAAATATATAGAAACGCGCAGATGCCCAACGATAATTCATCTGCGCGAGGCTATCTATTTTTGGATGCCGAGTTTTCGGTATATCGGGATTCGGTTTTCTTCGGTCTTCCCCTTTATGTCTTCGAAGAGGTTGTTTCCATGAGAGTCAATAGCTATTGTAAGAGGACCGAATTCCTCGGTTTCAAGTATCCATAGGGCTTCAGGCATGCCTAAATCAAACCATTCGACAGCCTTCACGTTTTTAATCGCTTTTGCAGCTAGGACTGCTGCACCTCCGGTGAATGCCCCGTAGACTGCTCCGTGCTTCTGCATTGCATCTGTTGTACGTTCGCCCATTCCACCTTTGCCTATGATTACTCGGACTTTGAAGTTTTGGATGAATTCGTCTTCAAATATGTCCATGCGGGTGCTTGTTGTTGGTCCCGCGGCGACTATTGTCCATCTATCACCTTCTTTTTTGACTATGGGACCACAGTGGAAAATGGCTAGACCTTCTAGGTTAATGGGGAGTTCTCTTCCTTCTTTGTGGAATTGTAGAGCTCTTTGGTGAGCTTGATCTCGGGCTGTTACCATGGTTCCAGATATGTAGACCACATCGTTAACTTTGAGTTTTCGAATGTCTTCTTCGGATATGGGTGTGGTTAGCTTGTATGTTGTCATTTTCTCACCTCAACTTGTGTGTTAAGTATTCAATATGTCCGTCGGGGCTTATGCGTGCTGTTGCTCTTCTTGCCGCCCAGCAGTTGAAGGCTACTGCTGCAGGATATGATGCGGGATGCCTTACTGCATAGTCGATGTTGACGCCTAAGACTGTGAATTTGCCTCCTAGACCCATAGGGCCTATTCCAGTAGAGTTGGCTGCCTCCAAGAGTTCTTTCTCAAGCTTAGCCAATTCTGGATCTGGGTTTGGCTGATCGAGGGGTCGCAACAGGGCTTTTTTAGCCAATTTCATAGCGATGTCAGATCCTCCTCCAATTGCTACTCCTAAGATGTTAGGGGGGCAGGGTTTGGAGCCAGCTTTGATTATTGAGTCAATGACGAACTTCTTCAAGCCATTTATGCCCTCTCCAGGCACGAGCATACCCATTGTACAGACGTTTTCAGATCCTCCACCTTTTGGGAGCACAGTGATTTCAAGGGTATCGCCAGGCACGATCTCCCAGTTGATGTAGGGTATGTATCTACCAGTGTTGTCTCCTGTGTTCTTCTGCTTGAATGGATCGACTGCATTAGGTCTTAGGGGAACTTCAGGCGTAGCTCTTTTTGTGGCCGTACGCAGAGCATTCTCTATCTTGTCGAGATCATTGACTTCGGCTCCAGCTTTCACATAGAAGATTATTGTGCCTGTATCTTGACACATTGGAGTATGAGTCTTCCCTGCTAGTTCAATGTTGTCAAGTATTGCCCTCAGTTGAGTCTTCCCTGCTTCGCTTGTCTCTTCACTGTATGCTTTTTGAAGAGCTTCTTTAACGTCCTTAGGTAGTTCTGTGACTGCAAACCGTAAGAGATTAACTGCCACGTTCTCAACTGTTTCTTCTAAATTCAAATTGTTTCCTCCAATTTTGAGAACTTAGTTGTTAAGGAACTTGGTCTTAAACATTTTGCGCGCGTAACTATTCTTGTTAAGGTTGAACTTGAAGTTCATGCGCGTGATGGGTCTTGAGTTGTCGCCTCGTTGGGCAATGTTGCCAACTGGCGTGTAATCGATAAAAAATGCAATAGCTAATAGGTTATATACCCAGTATGTTTCCATATGGAAAATGGGCGTAAACCTGCATAATTTTTATATAC
>DAOWHM010000053.1 GCA_030641425.1 Candidatus Bathyarchaeota archaeon
CTTGGGGTCGCAGCTAGTGAAATGGCTTTTGCCAGCACTTATGGTTTAGATATAAGACTCAGGGAAGTCCCAGGAGCTATTGACATCGATAGAGATGATTTTGTGTTTTTTTCAGAGTCCAACAGCAGATTCTTAGTTGAGATCCCAAAGTCCAGAGCCGAAGAATTTGAAAATATGGCGAAGCCTGTACCCTGCGGGGTAATTGGTGAGGTGGTGGAGAATCGTCGTCTTTGTGTTTATGGACTGGAGAACAGGAAAGTTATAGATGCTGACTTGATGGAGCTTTTTAATGCATGGAAGCACGGATTGGAGGGTTCATGATGAAGAGGGAAGAGATCAGAGTTGTTGTGGTTCGAGTTGGTGGAACAAACTGTGACATAGAGACCAAGCAAGCCTTTAATGCATCAAATATGAAAGCTGAGGTTGTACACTTCAACCAACTTTATCGAGAAAGGGATCTCCTCGATTACGATCTTCTCGTTATTCCTGGAGGCTTCTCCCATGGTGACTATGTTCGAGCTGGAGTAATCTGGGCAAAGAGGATTATGGCAAAACTCGGCAGGAAAATAGAGCAATTTGTGGATGAAGACCGCCCAATTCTAGGGATATGCAACGGTTTCCAGGTCCTTGTTGAAGCAGGTCTTCTTCCTCAATTTGAGGGAATTAGCTCGCTTCCTGAAGTTGCTTTAGGAACCAACATCCCTCCAGGATACAACTGCCGATGGGTATATCTCAAATTTGAAGGCCAAAGCGTCTTCACAAGAAACATTCGCTCAGACCGCCCTGTGAGAATTCCAATTGCTCATGCAGAGGGACGATTTATATCATCCAAAGAAAACGAAGTGAAGCAATTGGATAAAATGCTAAAGAATGGTCAGATTGTCTTCAGATACTGCCACAGTAACGGAGAAGCTGCTAATGGTGAATATCCAATGAACCCTAACGGATCATTCTATGACATCGCTGGCATCTCCAACCCTTCTGGTACAGTCCTAGGTTTAATGCCTCATCCTGAGCGTGCATACTTTGGATGGCAGCTGCCCGACTGGACGAAAGGTGACTTTCCCCCGACTTTTGGGGATGGGAGACTAATCTTTGAATCAGTTGCTGAGTACTTGGTGAGAAAATTTTGAAGTTGCCTCAGCTCAAAGTTTCGATAGATTCCATTTTGGAATCTTCAAGTGTTCAATAATAGGTTCTATTAGCAGGGCGGAACCTCATTGATTTCTATTCCCCGTTGTTTCAACTCTCTTAATATATAGTTGAAGATTTTCTCTTTCGGACCCAGCTTCTCTAGCGGGAGTACACCCTTCTCTTCTATCATGTTATGAGCCAACATCTGGGTTAAAATTGAAGTTGGATATCCTGTAGTTCTTGCCATTGCTGTTATCCCCTGTGTTTCGTCGTAACGATCCAGAAGATGATAAATGAATCGTGTTTCGGAATTCTCCTTTATTCCACATACCTTTACTTTCATCGCAAGAAGGTCTGGGATTTCAGGTTTTTTGAGTTTATCCTGGAAAAGCTTGACTGTCAATTCTCGAGGGGCTAGATTGACCTTCCCAACCTCGATCGGATCTTCTCCTAGAAAGCCTAGTGCCTTCAAAAACTTGATCTTTGAAATATGACCTTCGTATCGAAGTGTTTTTTCTTTCATCGATTGGACTCCTTTCATAGTATATAGTAGTGTTCTCAGACCATCAGTGTAGAACGCTTCAAGACTGCCTACGCCTGGAAACTCAATCTTCTCCACATCTGTTAATGCTTCCTTTTTAACAAGTCGTCCGTCTTCAATAACTTTGGCTATCCTTATGTACTCGTCGATGAGACCTTCTGCTGACCAAGTGATGGTGTACCCTAAAGGAGGAATTGGTTTTTCGGGGAGTCCTCCAACAAAGATCTGAATATCTCTTACGTCGTCGAGTTTGCTAGCTGCATAGCCAACTAGGAGATTGCTTAATCCTGGGGCTACTCCACAGTCAGGCACAATAGTAACATCAGCTTTCACAGCTTCTTTGTTGAGAATGAGCGGGTTTTCAGGCATGTATGAAACATCAACAAGATCTATCCCTGAGTCAATAGCTGCCTTAATGGACTGAAAGCCAACTTCTCCCGGCAACGCTCCTATTGCAAGATCGAACTCTTTCATAATCTTAACAAGGCTATTATGTTTTCGAGCATCTACTTGGATTCCAGAAACGTTTTCTCTCTTGATTCCTTTAACTACCTCTTCAATCTTGCTCGTTCGCCTTCCACCTATCACTATATGCGCTGAGGGCATACTAGTCGCAAGATCCGAAGCTATAATAGAACCTATGTTTCCATATCCCAGAACCAAGATTTCCATGTCGAACCCATCCAATGCTGACATGCCAATTTCTACGTATTTTAAGCTTTCCAGAGCTTAACCCGAGCTCTCTCGAAGTACACCCCGTTGCTGAAGGTCGCTGATTCGAGGCAGCCCGGCTCTTGCTCCTGTCATCGAAATACATTTTGATGCCACCAGGTTGCCTAGCTTACCACAATCCAATAATGTTTTCTTTTTAAGTAATCCGTAGATGAAACCTACGTTCCAAGCGTCGCCTGCTCCTGTTGTGTCGATGACCTTCACTTTGAGTGGTGCGATTTTATGTTGAATCTGCCCGTCGGTCACGTAGCATCCTCTGTTACCCATTTTAACTCCTACAATCTTGACGCCCTCATCTATCAACTTGTCAGCACCTATCTCATACTCTTCGCCTGTGAGTAGCTTCAACTCTTTCTCATTTGGAAGTAAAACGAATGATCGCTTCACGAGAGGTTTGAGAATTGACAAGCCTTTTCTTGCATACAACATGCCAGGGTCAAAACTTACTTTGACATGCTTTGAAATCCTCTCGACTAGTTTCTTCTGGCTTTCGAAAGATTTCTCGCCTACGAAAGATGATAGATGAATAAGTCGAGTTCTCTCACAATACTCTATGATTGTTTCATGAATGGCGATTGAATCATTGACTCCTGGATCCACATATAGAGCTCTTCTCCCATTTTTATCTACGAAACCAGTGACGAGACCAGTTCGTCCTTCTTTTGTGATAGCAATTGCGTTTGTATCGACGTTTTCTCTGCTTAAATCTGTTAGCAGAAGCTGTCCTCCCTCGTCATTAGCAATCTGACCAATGAATCCTGTGCGCAGTTCTAAACGGGCTAAACCTACGATGGTATTTGCAGCTGAGCCCCCACAGAACACTTTGAAATTATAGATGAAGCTTTCCTCGTCCTCCTTGGCGATCTCGTTAACTTTGAAGAGTTTATCGACGTTCAGTGCACCGAAGCCTACTGCGTCGAACTCAGTCATGGGAACAACTCTCTCAATGAAATTTTATGCTGACCTATCTTACCTTCGTAATTACCAGCTGAGATTGATCTAACTCCACTTGTACTTCTTGCTGCTTCAATGCCAACTTTCATCGCGGTTTTGACAGCGTTGAGTGTAGTCCCATCGATGACAATTTCAGGAATGTATCGTATCCCTTCTGGAACGTTCGAAGTTTCTCGAAGTTTCTTCTTTAGGGAAGGACAATATGGATGATTTGTTGTCGGACCGATTTGAGGAAATTTCGTTTCAGGTTTTGAACCTGCTGAACATATCCCAAAAGGGGTCACGACCCCTTCAACATTGTTGATTGCTTTAAGAGCAGCTTCTCCTGCAACAATCACTGCTTTCTTGGTTTCACACAAATACCAGAAATTCGCTCCCATGACCCCTCGAGCGTAACCTATGTGCCTCTCAATAAGGAAGTCTGGTACCATTATTGGGACGACGATGATGTCCCGACCGTACAGTTGAGTTTCCCATTCAAATCCATCTCCACAATGACCTACAGATTCCATCATGTCAAGCTTACCGATAGGGTGAGGTAAATCATCAAAAAGGGCTGTAAAAGGCTTGACTAGAATGTCTTGTCTAATTCTGTACGACATTTCTCTCTTCAGCTTGCGAAGTGAAGCCTGCAAAGGTTTTTTCCCATCTATGGCTCCCCAAAATTGTATGATTGCTCCAATTCGTCCGTCTGGAGTATCCTTCGAGCTTAACCATTCTTCCACACCGCCTTCTACTCTACCAAGAGCTATTGATGGAGTCGCAGTTGCGTCCTTAGCGGCGCTTCGCAGGATTTTCTCATCGTCAGCAGTCACGATGACTCTACTGAAGAGACCATCAAAAGCTTCAGCGTACGTTTCTTCAATTTCAGCTTTCATGAAGAACACATCTTGCTGTAGTAAAATATGTCATACTGTTCATCCTAATTTTCCTACTATTTCTCCTCTTATACGCTTTCTAAATAAACTACTTTCTTTAACGAGTTGTTCTACATTGCTGTCGGTAATACGATTGATTTCCAGTAAGATATGTGGGAACGTATTATCAACCTTTTTCATTAATGCAGAGGTAACTTTGTATTTGGACAGTTTCACTTCTTTCCAATTATCCACTAAGTTATAGACTGAATCAGGTCCTAAGCTTCCGAAAACTTGAGCAATTACAGCTATTACCAGTGTGTTGTTAGACAGGATTGTGACATCGGCTTCTCTGACAGCGTATTCGTTGCCATTGAAGGAAATTGTGACTCCTCCATTTTTTCTGACAAGCCGGAAACACTCAACATCTGTTATGCTGTCACCTATATAGATAACATCACCTAGATTGGTTCCAATATTTTCTACTATGTTTTCAGCTGCTCTGACCTTTTCAACTCCTCCGATTGGTTTGACCTCTCTAAGAAAATCACCTGATACCATATTGGTTACCTTTTCCCAAAAGATATCATCTAAGTACTCAATCGTCCTTTGATCTGTTTCCGAGAGGTCTATAAGTGAATCTGTTTCCTTGAAGGGCTCGATTAGAGGTAACTCACAGATTTGTTGTCTGAACTCCTTTAGCTTTTTTTGTTCTGCTTTATTTATGGAGTGAGAATTGATATTCAAAAGGGTGCAGTATGTGTTCTTGTAGGGAAAATCGAGTGCATTGCACAGTGCTTTAATGTAATGTTCGTAGCTGGTGCTTATGATGAAGCTGGGTATTTGGATAAATTGCAGAGTGTCTTTGATGCTTGGCATCAAAAGGATGTTTTGAGTTGAAAACTCTGCCATTTTCTCGTTGGTTGCTCCATAAGCTTTGAGAAATGGGACGATCAACTTCAGAGTGTCTCCAGCGTTGTATCCTTTTCGCTTGGCAACGTATGCTAGGATGTCGTCGTATCTGCTTAATTGTGTGAAGAAGTGTTCGCCTTCAGGGATAAAGTGCTTGGTCAATTCAAAAGCATTATCATTTTTCGAGATCGGGCCTTCACAATCAGTTATGAAAACTCTCTTTGCTTCTTTCACCTAATCGGTCCTCAATTCTTCCATGTGATCTATGCTTTTCTTGATATGTTCACTTGAGGCTATGTCGGATCTGTGCCAGAGAGAACCACCTTCAATAGCGTTTATTCCAGCTAATGAAAGCTGACGGGCTTCATGGATAGTATCTGCGATTCCTGCTACAGCGATGGCTCGTGAAGTGAGGGCGTAGGTTTCATTTCCTCTGAGTTCCATGGAAGCTGGATAGACGCGAATGTCGCCATCCGTTTCCTGAACAAGCTTATAGGCGTCTCTCAGCTTTATCGATTTGCCAACTTGTTCCTGGTCAACAAATTCGGGAAAAACATTAGAGTAACCTCCATATGAAGGAGGTGCTTTATAGGTAACAACGGATGCTTTTCTTTCAAAACCGACTCTCGTGAGGTTGCCTTCTATCATTTTGAAGCAGATGTCGATGAAGTCATCTTTTAGAAGCGGAAGAATGTTTATTATTTCAGGGTCCCCAGGTCTACTGTTGTTTTCTAATATTTTGAGCCCCATGGCAGTGTGGATGAAGGCAACGTAGAAGGGAACACCTCTTAGTTGATCTCCACTGTTTTGCTTTCTCAGTGAATTGAAGATTTTTTGGACGATTTCGATTTCTTTCTCTCGGCTTTCTGGTATCATAAATGGTAGGAGACTACCCTTGTCTTTGTAAGACCCCATCCCTCCTGTGTTGGGTCCTTGGTCTTCGTCGAATGCTCGTTTGTAATCACGAGTTTCTGGCAGAGGAGTAAGGTTTTTTCCGTCACAGAAGGCTTGGTAGCTAGATTCCTCCCCTTCGATTTTTTCTTCTATTATCACCTTGCCATGAGCATAATTACTCAAGAAGTGTTCAAATAATTGTCCTCGTGTGTTGAAGTGGTCTCCCCATACACCTACTCCTTTGCCAGCTGCTGGTATGTCAGGCTTCACGACTGCTTGGTTGGAGAGTTCGTCCAGCCACGAGTATACTGCTTTCTTAACCTCAACTGTTGTCTTATAGTTTGCAGGATCGAAGATTTTAAACTGGGGATTGGCGTTTGGTACTGTTCTTTCGAAGAGTTCTCTTTGTGCAACTTTGCTGGCTTCAAGGGCGAACTTTTTTGTTGGGCAAATAATCGATATATCACTTTTTCGCTCGATAGAGTCTCTTAGACCATTAATTATAGGTTTCTCGGGTCCAACTATTCCGAAGTCTATCTTCCTTCGGCGTTTCATGACAAATTTCAAAATCTTGGAGACGTTGAGGTCAGGGATGACAACATGCTCTTTTGCCCTTCTTACGTTGAATGGGTTCATTTGTTTGTCTACAACGTAGATTTCCGGTCTATATTCTAGACTTTGCTGGAATGTATCTACTATTGCAGCTTCTCTAGCGCCATAGGATATGACTAAGATGCCGACTTTTTCCATACACTCCACCTTTTGTTTTAATAGTGTCTCTTGAGATTATGTGATGTTTTCCACATCAATTTCGTAGAGTCTTCCTGTTTCCTTATGACCAGACTCGAATCTTTTGCGCATCCAGTTTGCCAGTCTTTGAGCAAGAGGTGTTGGATATTCGCCTGTTGCGCAGCCAAAACAGAGATCTTCTTTCTTCATCCCTGTGGCTTTGACGAATCCTTTGATTGATTGGAAGTTCACTGAATTCGCTCCTATTATCTTCGCAATTTCCTCGGGTGTCTTTGTGGAGCCAATTAGTTCTCCATAAGTCGCCATATCAATACCATAGAAACATGGTCCTATGATGCGGGGAAACGTGATGAATAAATGTATCTCTTTTGCACCAAATTTACGCACTTTATCGACAACGACTCTTGTAGTATCCCCTCTGACGATGCTGTCGTCGACAAGGATGAGATTTCTACCTGATATTCTATGGTCTACAATATTCAGTTTTCGATTTATCGTTGAATAGCGCTCTTGCGAGAGTAGGATGAAGGCTCGGTCAGTGACATATCGGTGTCTCCGAGTACCTCGTTCCCATCGCAGTCCTGTTTCTTCGTGGAGTCCATAAGCCGCATCATCACTTGTTTCGGGTAAGGAAAAAATCACATCTGAATTCTTGACGATGTCAGCATATTCTCTTCCAAGATTTTTTCCAAATCCCTCTCTAACTTCATAAACATAACTGCCGTTCAGCTTCGAGTCTGGACGGGCAAAGTATGCAAATTCAAAGGCGCAAAGGGCTTTTCTCTTCGGGACCACAATCTGCTTCCGTTCAAAGTTTCCTTCAACAGCTTTGACAAACTCACCCGGTTGTATTTCAAAACCATGGTCAAATCCGTTGATGTCAAACCCGACAGTCTCAGAAGAGAAAGCGCAGATGTTTCCTTCAGGGTTGCAGCCTGTGCTTAGTGGTCGCAAACCATAAGGGTCTTTGAAGGCAAACAGTTCACCTTCATGAGTAATTCCACTTACAGAAAAAGCGCCTTCAACTTCATTAATACATGTCTTAACCGCTGAATGTAAGTCTTGGCCTTGCATCAATTCAACTGCAAGATTTCTACAGATCAATTCAGCATCGCAGTCGTACGAGAAGCATGGAAAAGTCTTACAGAGTTCTTTCTTTAAGCGTATGGTGTTGACGATGTTTCCGTTAAATGATAAAGCTAGCTTGACCTTATCTGTTTCCACAGTGACAGGTTGAGTGCCTCTTATGAGTGCCTCTTTATTCAACCTCCCAGAAGTTGTGTATCTCACATTTCCAATGCCTACGTGCCCAGGTAAGCGTGATAGCCATCTGGGAATGTCGCTTGCTTTAATTTTTGGAATTAGATCTAGTCCTCTATGGACGTTAAACTTAGTATCGTATGTCAAGAAGCCGTGTGATTGGTGGCCTCGGTGGTTTTGAGCACGCATGCCCCAATAGATGTAGGGAAATATGGGGTTCTGTTTAAAATCGATAGCAGCGAATACTCCGCACTCCGTTCCAACAGTGTCGTCCATAGTTCCTCAATTGCGAATACAGTTATTTATCAATTTTGCACATCTTTGGAAATAAGAATTTACAGTAAATTGTAAAATGGCTAAGGATATTTTATGGGATCCAAAGGAGAAGTTAAACTAAGCTTTAGGCGAACAGTGGGTATATCTCCCGCACAATCCCATTTGCATGCATGCACGTAAATCTTATATATATTATCACTATCTTGGCGACTATACAAAGATTTCCACAAGCAATGCAGAGAAGAAGGTGTTGATTTGATAGAAGACCTAACAGCATTCTATTCTAAAGCAGCTCTGAACATGAAGCGGTCAGAAATCAGGGAGCTCCTTAAAGTAACACGTCGTCCAGATATCATCTCCTTTGCTGGCGGACTTCCTGATCCCCAGACTTTTCCCACTAAAGACTTGGAAGACATCTCATGCAAGCTA
>DAOWHM010000052.1 GCA_030641425.1 Candidatus Bathyarchaeota archaeon
GAATCGCCACCTTCCTTCCCAAAAGCTGTGAAGGCTCATATTGCGCTGCAACACCAGCAACAGCCTGCTTCACAACGCCACCACCAACATCAATCCCAAGCCTCACAAGACTATTAGATTTGGGAACAACCTCTGCCTTAACAATCTCCCCCACCCTCAAATCCAACTTGAGAAACTCCTCGAAAGTAATCATTGGCGACTTCACTTTCTCCAATCTATACCGCAACTCCTCTCCGTCAACCTTTACCTTCCTAAACAACGGTTCAGCCTTACTTATCACATGGTCAAACAGTAAAAGCTTTGTCGCTTCCCCCCAATACATGCATGTATGATTGAACAGAAAAAAAAAGAAGAGGTGCCCAGGCAGATTACTATTCCTGCTTCTGCTAGGTTACTCCAGGTCTGCGACCTGAAAGGAATATTGCAGCAGCAACAATTAGAGCGGCAAGTATCGAAACAATAATCTGAACCGTGATTAGAGTAACCAAATTGTCCATGTCTTGCAGTTTCATATTCAATGGCGGACTAGCAACATTCAAACTTATTGAACCACCGTCTGACACCTTGTCAGTCTCGACCCATACAGCGACACTACCCGAGATTGCTCTACCGTCAGTTGGCACCGTAAAGCTATACTCAAAGGATTTGTTGCCATCAACTAGAATCACTTCGCTAAGTCCTTTTATGGTTTCATTCCCTTCCAAGGGCAAAGCCGGCATATACCAAGGATAAAGTATCGTAATGTTTACGAGAATGAGAGGCTCATCTCCCGTATTCATAATCCAGATCGTCAGCGTACCTTCTTCACCTCGTCCAGATTGATCCTTATCGACTAGGCCATAGTTCGCAATGCTGGGCGATTGTGCTTGCCCAAGTACACATAGGTGTGCCATTAAAGTTGAAGCCACTAGCAGCAATAAAGCAATTTTTACTTTCAAGCTAAACTACCTTTCAAGGCAATTGGTGCTATCCCTATTTAAAACTTGTTAGAGTCTTAACATTCTTGATGTGTCATCAGCATATGTTTTTTTGTCTTTTCTAAACCCTCCAACCCGCAAAACTGCGTTTTCATACACTTCACACATTACCCTTCACAAGCCTTCATCCACCCCAAAGGGGAGTCTCTTTAGTTTTCCTTTTGAATAGTTGTGCCGGCCGATCCTTCCAGCGCTTCAACAGCCTTCTCCAGTGAGCATATTACGGTTTTTTCTCCTCCCGCCTCTACAAACCTTATAGCTGCCTTGACTTTAGGTCTCATACTTCCAGGAGCGAAATGGCCTTCTCGCAGATATCGTCTCGCTTCAGCAATATTCATCCTATCGATAGCAACTTGATCTGGCTTTCCATAATTAAGAAAGACTTTCTTTACATCCGTCAACATAAGAAGGAAATCTGCTTTCACATAACTAGCAAGCATCTGCGCCACCAAATCCTTGTCAATAACAGCTTCCACCCCTCTTAGAGAACCATCTTCTCCGACAACCGTTGGAACCCCACCACCCCCAGCTGCAATAACCAAAACTCCACTCTCAAACAACCTCTTAATCGCCTTCCTCTCCACAATATCCCTGGGCTCTGGCGAAGACACCACCCGCCTATAACCTCTCCCACTATCGTCAACCATCTGCCACCCCCTCTCCTTCCTAAGCACCTCCATCTCCGAACTATCATAGAAGGATCCAATAGGTTTCGTAGGGTTCCTAAAAGCCTCATCACTCTCATCCACCAAAGTCTGGGTCACAAGAGAAACTACGGGCATCTCCTTTCCCACCTTCTTCAATTCATTCCTCATCGACTGCTGCAACATGTAGCCAATCATACCTTGACTCTGAGCCCCACAAACATCCAAAGGCATAGGAAACAAAACATTCCTAGAAAGCTCATTCTTGAGAAGAATATCGCCGACTTGAGGACCATTACCATGAGTAATAATAAGCCCGTAACCATCCACAACCAACTTCACAAGACGCCTACAAGTCCTACCCACATTCTCAAACTGCTTCTCAGCCGTACCCTTCTCCCCACTCTTCAAGATAGCATTTCCACCTAAAGCCACCAACACCTTTCGACTCACGCAATCACCAACCAAGAAAGCATATGGTAAACAGAATACAAAGAATATGGAGTTTAAAGGCTTTTCTAAACAGGAAACACTTCCAAACTGAAAAACCCATTGAAACCCGAACAGATTCAATTACAGAATAGCTAAAAGATTGGGGTTGCCTTTAAGACTAGGGCACCTTAATTGACCAAGATTGAGAGGATAAAGAAGAGAGATGGAAGAATCGTCAACTTCAATCCCAACAAAATCACTGAAGCCATCTGGAAAGCCACAAAGGCTGTCGGAATAACAGATCGATCCATCGCCGTCAAACTTACTCAGCAAGTCATAGACCTGTTGGAGCATCAACCTGCCACCGACAAGCCACCGACAGTAGAACTAGTTCAAGATAACGTGGAAAAAGCCCTCATCAAAAGCGGACAAGTAAGCATCGCCAAAGCCTACATAATTTACCGACAGAAGCGAGCAAAAATAAGAAAGACAAAAGCGCTCCTAGGTGTGAAAGACGAACTCAAACTACCGCTAAATACCATCCTTGTTTTGGAGCGTCGCTATCTCAAAAAAGACGAAAATGGACGAACGATAGAATCAACCAGCCAAATGTTCAGACGAATAGCGAAAAGCATAGCTGAAGTTGAAAAACAATATGGCAAAACCGACGACCAAGTAGCCAACTTTGAGAACCAATACTTCCATATGATGACCAACCTCGAATTCATCCCCAACTCCCCCACCCTCATGAACGCAGGTACAATGTTCAGGCAACTCAGCGCCTGCTTCGTCCTCCCCATCGAAGACTCGATAGAAAGCATATTCGACACTTTAAAAGCAGCAGCAATAATCCACAAAACAGGAGGAGGAACCGGATTCTCCTTCTCCCGCCTTCGACCAAAACGAGACGTCGTCAGAACCACAGGAGGCGTAGCCTCTGGACCCATATCCTTTGCCAGAATATACGACACGGCAACCGAAGTGATGAAGCAGGGCGGTCGCCGCAGAGGAGCCAACATGGGCATACTTCGTGTCGACCACCCAGAAATCATGGACTTCATCGTGGCAAAGGAAAAGGAAGGAGTACTCCGAAACTTCAACATCTCCGTCGCCGCCACAGACAAATTTATGAAAGCAGTTGAGGAAGACAGTGACTTCGACCTGATCAACCCTCGAAATCTCCAAAAAATAGAGACACTGAAAGCGAGAGCAATATGGAATCTCCTAATAATGATGGCCTGGAAAAACGGGGAACCTGGCATAATCTTTCTAGACACAATAAACCAGCACAATCCAACCCCGAAACTGGGCCTAATCGAAGCCACCAACCCTTGTGGCGAACAACCTCTCCTTCCCCACGAAAGCTGCAACCTAGGCAGCATCGACGTAAGCAAATTCGTGACAGAAGACGGCAAAATAGACTGGGAAAAACTCCGAACAACAGTAAGATTAGCAGTAAGATTCCTAGACAACGTCATCGACGCCAACGTCTACACATTACCTAAGATAGAAGAAATAACCAAAGGGAACAGAAAGATTGGCCTCGGGATAATGGGCTTCGCAGACATGCTCGTCAAAATGGGCATACGATACGACACTGAAGAAGGCCTACAAACCGGGGAAACACTCTTGAAATTCATTAACAATGAAGCAAGAAACGTCAGCGCTGAAATCGGCAAGGAAAAAGGAAATTTCCCAAACTTCCCAGAAAGCATATGGGCAAAGAACTTCAAAACCATGAGAAACGCCACAGTGACAACTATCGCTCCCACAGGCACAATCAGCATAATAGCCAACTGCTCCCAAGGAATCGAACCCCTCTTCGCCATCGTCTACGTCCGAGAAGTCACAGAAAGCTTCGGAAGAAGCCTCATCGAAGTCAACCCACTATTCGAGAGCACAGCATTAAAAGAAGGATTCTACAGTGAAGAATTAATGAAGAAAATAGCTAAAAAAATATCCATACAAGACGTTGACGAGATCCCAGAAAAAGTGAGGCACCTCTTCGTTGTAGCCCACAACATCAAGGCTGAGTGGCATGTACGTATGCAAGCAATCTTCCAGAAACACACAGATAACGCAGTCTCAAAAACCATAAACTTCCCCAACAACGCCACACCAGACGACATCGACAAAACCTATTGGCTCGCATATAAACTGAAATGCAAAGGAGTAACCGTGTATCGCCATGGCAGCAGAGAAAAACAGGTCTTACGCCCTATTGAAAGCGAAGGAACACTCGCAGACCTAAGTCTAGAATGCCCACACTGCAGCTAAAACATATTAACATTTCAAGCAACTTGAACTTAAACGAAAATACGCATAAGAAACAACGTTACAAGCGTTTATTTGATCTATTAATTTACTAATCATATTCAAAAGTCACAACACTTAACCATTCTCACATGGCCTTTCCTATCAAGGTCTCACAATGGAAACCCAAATCAGTCCATCATCAACCGGAGCAGCATTAGTCACAATAGCAGCAGCCTCTCTCTTCATCATGCTCAGCCTAAACCAAATAAACTACATAGTTCACGGAGATCTCTACAACTATGGCCTTCAATTCACGTACAGATGGGCAATGCCATACTGGGTACTATCCGGAGTCGTCTTCGGATTGTGCTGGGTAAACATCTCAATCGCTATAATAGCTACCTTATATATCTACAAGAAAAGCCGAAGACAACCCAAGAACAACCAATATGAAACCCCGCAAGAGCCAGCAACATACAGAGAAGAACAACGAAAACTCGCTGAATACGTACAACCCCAAAATCAAGGATACGAACTAGAACCGGTAACACAAGAAGAAACCTTAAATCAAGAAACAGAGCTGATTGACAAGGAATCTCAACAAACCCACACAGTTGAGAACCTACCAAAATCACAACTCAACCAACCAAATCTACAAGAAGCAAAACAAAGCGACGAATCAACAACGGAGATCAAAGAAGCTACAAGTCCCGAGAAAGAAACAGAAGAAAACAAGCACTTCTCTAGAACCAAAGACCAAATCTGACTCGACCGTCTTTTTACCATAAGGAGAACTCGCATAGCAGCACTCAATATTGCTGCTTCATAATACTAAATTATTAAATGTACAAGCTTCTGTAAAGGAGCAGCATTGACCCTAAAAAAGATCTTCACAGTTTGGATCCTTCTCACTTTGGTTTTTCTAACTGTATTAGGAACCATACATGCATGGACTTCTCTCTTAGCTGATGGCGCAGGATCCTTAGCTATAATCCCTCCTTTCCTGAGCAACGGATTCCAGATAGAAGTGACCACATACTTTATTGCGGGATTAGTAATGACTTCCATATTGCTGGGAGCTACATGTTACCTCATCTTCAGTAGTGAACCCTTAGATTTACCACTATATCAGCTGAGCAAGGACTTCGAGGCTAAACTCGAAGAAAAGAGCCAAGAAATTAAAAGTTCAACAAAAGAAACCTTGGCAAAACTAGGTTTGAGAGAGTTCCAGCTCAGAGAGGGAATGAAATCCCTACAAAAGAATGTGGGAGAACTAAGTGAAGGGTTGCAAAAGCGGATAGAGAGCCAGAAAAAAATTCTTGAAAAAGCCCAAAAGAAACTGGTTGAGATTGAGCGAAAAACTGACAAGACACTAGCTGGCCAAAGAGACCTACCGAAACTGAAGAAGAAGCTACAAGTCCTAGAAACAGTCGAAAAAGATCTGAAAAAACTTCAAGGAGTAATTGAGAAAGTCAACTCCGTTCCTGAACCTTATCTCACGAGTACGGGCAATATTGATGCTCTCGGAGGAAAGATATTGAAGAGAGGCACAGCTCGACGACTGAAAAAAAACGGGTTTGAGAAAATCGAAGATCTGTTGCTAGCAAGTCCTCTCGAAATAGCTCACACAAAAGCCGTATCTGAAAGTGAAGCAAAGGGCTTGCAGAGCATACTACAACTTTTAATGGTTCCCGGAGTTCAACATGAAGATGCAGTGCTTCTTTTAGAGAGTGGAGTCAACTCGAAGGAAGAGCTAGCTCTACAGAACACCTTCAGTCTCGGCTCAAGGATAGTGAAAACCACCGAGCTTTACATAGAAGAGGGAAAAATCAAGGAAGAAGACAAACCTAGCTTAGAAGAGATAGCTTCTTGGATTAAATGGGCAAGAACCTGATGGTCCCTCTATTAAAGTAGGAAAAATGAAGTAGACATCTAGGCTGACCTTTTCATGTACTTGTTGAATTGCTAGGAGTCTTCTTTTCACCAATCCAATATGCTACAGTCTTACCATTCTTACTGCACACATATTCTTTCTTGAAAACTGGAACTTCCTTCTTGTATCGTTCTACAGCCTTCCGTAGAACTGGAAACACTTCGTTTCTATGCCCGCCGGTCACGAGAACATAGACAAGTTCTTCGCCAGGCTTGAATTCCCCAAGCAAATGATGGATTTGAACGTCGACTATTCCCTTCTCTTGACTTAAGTCAGCGCAAATGCTCTCCAAAACAGCGTCTGCTTGCTGTTCATGGGCTTCCAATTCAAGTTTCTCCACATTCTCGCCTTCTCTAGTCTCCCCTCTTACTACACCAATGAAAATGCTGATTGCTCCAGCCTTATGGAAACCCTGGTTCTCTCTGGCACTATTGATTAAGTCCACCAGTGTGAGAGCTCCTTTCTTGTGTACCCCTCCTCTAGTCATTCGTGTCTACTCCATGCTGCCCATAATATTCAGGTCTCCAGTAAAACTTTGCGCAACACAAACAGTTCCACCGCTCATCATGTAAAGAAAAAGCAGAACTTCCAAAGAATTCATCAGTAATCACAATTAAGATTGATCATAGAAACTATAAAATACACGTTTACGTATGTCAAATATTCACGACAAGATCATATCAAAACCAAAAAATCAACGTAGATTTGGGTGCCCCCTATGCCTATGAAAATTCAAAAGACTACAACCAATAATCAACTTATTGTCGAGAGAATTCATCACGCTAAAACCTACAGACTAACTGTCGACTCATCGTCCTGCGTAGGTTGTGAGCTTTGTAGCTTAGTATGTCCCCGAGAAGCTATCAACGTTACCAAGAGATCAAAAATCGAAGGAAAAAAAATCGAACAACCAACAATTGATATAGATGAAACCAAATGCCATTACTGCGGTATATGCGTCGCTATATGCCCCTACGGTGCAGTCCAAGTTGCTGTCGACGGAGAGAACATCTCATCTGTAGTTGAAAAAGAGAGTTTTCCCCAGCTTATACGCGAAATATCTGTTAACACATCAAAATGTCCAGCAGACTGCAAAGAATGCGAGGAAGTTTGCCCCTTAAACCTAATCAAGGTAGAGTCAAACTCCAAAACAGACCAAATAATCGTGGACATAGAAAAAGAAAGGTGTCCTTGTTGTGGTCTTTGTGACATCAAGTGTCCAGAAGGAGCAATTCAAGTTCGACGAATATTCACAGGGAGACTGAGAATAAACCAGAAAAAATGTCCCGCAAGTTGTAAGGATTGTGTTGATATCTGTCCAATAACAGGCGCACTCTTTCTCGACGAAAATGGTAAGGTTCGAGTCAACGAACTCTTCTGCACTTATTGTGGTGTGTGCAAAATTGTTTGCCCCGAAGAAGGTGCACTTGAGCTTTCACGCTCAACAATACGGCACACCCCTGTTCGTTCAGGAGCATGGAATAAAGCTCTTGAAAAATTGGCGTCAACCTTAGAAGTGACCAAGGAATTACGAGGAAAAGGAAAACAGAAGGCTATGGAAGCCGTCAAGAAACGGCTTGAAACGAGGAAAAAACAGATTGACTGATATTAAATCGAAGCAAAAACCTGAAGCTGAAAAGAAGATGCCATACACAGCAGTAAAAAGTATTCAAAGGAATAATCCAACATCGACTCTGTCAAAAGAAGCAGAGAACTCGCACTTCACGATCTCAATGACAACTCCGATTCAACCTCATGAGTTTGACCCTCAATTCAAAAAGGAGATCATTAAGAAACATGGCGGGGAAAACCTTAAGCATTGTTTCCAGTGTGGGACATGCACGTCGGATTGTCCTATTGCAAGGTTCAGCGACTCATACAGACCCAGAACTTTGATTCGCATGATACAACTCGGACTAAAAAATAGAGTACTTTCAAGCGAAACACTGTGGCTTTGTGCCGCATGCTTCACATGTACTGACCGGTGCCCTCAAGACGTAGAAGTGGCAAGCGTGATACGAATACTGAGAAACATGGCAGTGGAAAAAGGATTCGTTCCTAAAATCTTCAAGGAATTGGGTTCTAACATCCTTGAGACGGGAATTGCATATCGAATACCAGAGTTACGACTGAAAAGAAGAGAGCAGTCTGGACTACCACCCCTTCCAAAAGGGAATCCACAGGCTATTTCCAAACTAGCCAAGGCCACTAGCTTCTCAAAATTACTGAAGCAAGGTGAGCGAACAGAATGACTTCAGATGAGAACAAGAATTCAAGATTCCTACTCTTCTTAGGATGCGCTATTCCGTATCGAGTATCAAGCTACGAGATCTCTACACGAAAAGTTCTGGGGAAACTTGGAATCGAACTTGTTGAAATGGCAGAGTATAACTGTTGTGGGCTTCCAATAGATCCAATAAATCACGAAATGATGCTAACTCTCGCATCTAGAAACCTATGCTTAGCGGAAAAACAGGGACTCAACATTGTGGCGTTGTGCCCAGGGTGCGCTGGAACCCTCCGAAAGGTTAACAAGAAGTTGAAAGAAGACAAGGAACTCAAGGAAAAAATCAACAGTCACTTAAGAGAGATAGGGCTTGAATTCAAAGGCACCATAGAAGCTAAACACCTTCTTCAACTTTTAGCTGAAGACATAGGCTACGAGAAAGTGAAAGATGCTGTGAAGAATCCTCTCACAAACTTGAAGATTTCAGAACACAGCGGTTGCCATGTCACACGCCCCTTCAAATATGTAGGCTTTGAAAACCCGGAAAACCCTGAAACTCTAAAGAATCTTATTGAAGCAACAGGTGCACAATATATTGAATACACAGATAAGATAGCTTGTTGTGGCGCCCCCATAGCAGGCGTGAACGATAAGATACCTCTTCAGCTCACAAGAGAAAAACTCGTCAACATCAAACGAGCTGGAGCACA
>DAOWHM010000095.1 GCA_030641425.1 Candidatus Bathyarchaeota archaeon
TAACTATAACGGGCAACTTGAGGCAATCATTAACCCAACTCTGATTTCCAGCATCGAGCAAGTTCAGATCCTCGTAGAGACAGCGATGTTCAACTATGGTCCAATCGTGATAGACTATGATTAACCTAACCTACAAAAAAGTGAGTAGATTCAACAAAAGGAAGATATTTCTTAGGCTATGCAAAGCTCTATTCAAGTCAGCAGTCGTTTATATTCTCTTCTCAATATTCTCAATGGTTGTAGCTCCTTTTGAAGGATTTGTTGGCTATCAACCTCTCTCAATCGCATTTGTAGCAATTTACATCTGTTTCATTTTCATTATTGAGTTGACTCGAGGCACGGTTTTCCAACACGTTTTCAGCGTTGCTAATTCCTTGTTAATTGTCGCCTACATCGTTCATATCTTAAATGTGGGAGTGATTAATGCTTCTCTTGAAGAGTTCATTCTGACTATGGATCTGCGCTTCTTTTTTTCAGTTTTCGCAATTGGAGGATTTCTGGGATTCGCAAAGAATATGCTGCAATTCCTGAATTGGATGAACGAACGAGAAGAGATTCGGTTTAGTAATTATATCAAGTCACTATAGGAGAGTTCTACGAGGTCATTAGGAGTGATGTTCAGTTCGTTAATGAGTTTTTCAACCTTTGTGATGTCTTCTTTCTGTTGTTCCAATGTCGTAGAAGTTATGCGTTCAAACTCAACGAAATGCCCCAAGTTCTTAACTCTGTCCAGATGAATTTGCACACCCTCGTAATGAAAGATCTCTCTGACTTTGTCAACTACTGTTTTGATATTCAATATCTTAGCGATAATCTTTTTGAAAGCGGAAGGTTCAGGAATTTTCAAGATGAAGACTGAACTCCTTCTTGGAGTTGGGATGTTTTCTCTCTCATAGTAGATCAATTCAGCTTCTGTTTCCCCGACTATCTCCCGAAGTTTCAACCGACCCTCAGGAACAACATAATATGTATCGATCTGGTGGAAAACGCCCTTTCCTTCAACCTTAAGCTGGTTTAATCTGCTTCGAATAAAGGCTAAGTTATTTATTCTGGCTTTTACCTCAACCATCATATGTTGAGTTTTCACATTTCCATTAGACATTTTTACAACTCAACCATTTCTCAGTAGCGTATGTCACACTTGCCAAGTATTATCTTTTGTTTTCAGCTTCTTGGCCATGACGTAGGCATCTTCTCTATCAGCGTAGTATCTATGGGTTGTCCGAACTATGTCAAATCCCAACTTCTTGTACATGTCTACGGCTGGGAGGTTGCTGACTCTCACTTCCAAGTAGCATTCTTGCGCCTTAAACCGCATATTTTTCATCGTCTCCCTCATCAGGGCACTTCCAACCCCTTTATGCTGAAATTTCTGCAACACTGCAATTGAAACCACATGTCCCTTCTTGGCGATACCAAGCAAGCTGAAACTTGAAAAACCTGTTTCGATCCGGCACATTATATAGCCTGCGAGGTCTCCTTCTTGTTCAGCCACTATAAATGTAGAAGGATAACGCTCATAAAGATCCATGAAAAAAAGTGGCGAATAGTTTTCAGGCAGACAAGCACGGTTTATTCTCATAACTTCTTCAAGGTCATCAGCTTTGAAGGGTCGTATGGTGAAAGCAGTCTGCATATGCTGTAACCTCGATAGTTTCTAGGCGCAACACATGAAAGTTAAGCTTTTTGGCAGAATTCTTCGAGATAGTTTCGTTGAACCTCAAAAGGTCGCAAATGACCACCCTAAGAATTACCAAGGAGTAGAAGCCAGAGATTTTGATATACCGTGGCTCCGAAAGAAGAAACTAAAACTAGTGTGGCTATTGTTTCCTTGTAGAAATTGTAACGTTCGCTGAGGATTATCATAGAAATAGCCATTGGCATTCCATTCATGAGAATTAGAACTGAAGCTTCCACTCCTGTAACTCCCAACAGCATGGTTACCAAGAAGGCTAATGTGGGTAGAAATAATGCTCTAAGCAAGGCTAGTTTCAAAGCTGTGTTAACTTCTGAATAGCTTCTTCCATAGAGAAAGACTCCAAGCATGAAGATTGCTACAGTAGAAGTTGTGTTTCCTAGCATGTGAACAGAATTAAAGATAGGAGTCGGGATTTCAAGGTTGAGAATGGACAAAAGTACACCTAAACTAATTGAAATTAACAGTGGATTTTTCGCAAGCCTCATGGCAACATGCTTGAGTCCTCCCCCTTTCGTCGAATCTTGAAGCTTATAAATTTCTAGGATTGCAAGAGAAATCGGAACACTCACTAAGGCGATTGAGGCAGCTGACAACGTTGCGAGGTGTTCCATAGTAGGAAAGGCAAATGTCAGAAAGGGGATGCCAAAAAAAGCCAAACTGCCAAAGATCATACTCAATGTCAGGAGATAGAGGGTATTTTTCGAAAATCCTAGAACAGTTTTTAGGGTTACGAAGATTGCCATTGCGAGGAAGATGGGCAGTATTCCCGCTAACATGAAGATGAGGATCTCTTGAGTAAAATCTGTCTCAGCTATGTTGATGAGAAACAGTCCAGGTAGTGCAAAGTAGTATATGTAGGCGCTCAGTACTCGCTCGTCACCAACTCTCAAAATTTCAAGTCGTCTAGAGAGTACACCTGCTCCTATCAGGGTGATCATGGGCACAATTGTTCTTATGAAAAGGTCATTCATCACAGTCATCTTACAGCTTTCTATTCCATTCCACGAGTAGCCTTTGCCATTCTCCACGAGTCTTATTCAGTTACATCTTGAATTCTGTGAGAGTCATGTGACCGTGTGGGATTACCCAAACTTTTGGGTTCTTGCCTGCAATTTTGAAGGCTTCCTGTAGAGCATCATTAAGTGCTCTTGCAGCTCGAAGTTTGAAAACGTTTGTGGTATAGTAATCAGGCATCGTTGAAACGAGTATAATGTGGGCTTTTTGTAGAACTTTCAACAGATAGTATGCTTTGTGTCCACCTATGACAAAGCGTCTCCTAATCTCTTTCTCAATTGATTTTAAATCGTTGAATTTGGTCATCCATTCATAGAAGACTTGGTTTCCGTAGCCTTCTCCGCATTCTGCCACTAGAACAATGACACCACCGCGTTTGACACTTTCCAGGTTGTTATCAATTGCTTTGTATGCTTGATAAAGGTCGATGTCTGTTGGGTGTCCTCCTGGACTAACTACAACTATGTCTGCACGACGATCAATTAGGACTTTACACATCTCTTCAACGAGTTTCACACCTTCATAGAAGGCTTCTTCAAGATCCCCTGCAAACGCTTTCACAATTTCGCCCTTGCTGTTTGTCACGACATTTAAGATAAAGTCAACTTTCGCTAGTTTGGCTGCTTCGACCATATCTTCGTGGATGGGGTTCTCTTTCAATATGTTGGTTCGCGCCTTCGGGTGCAGGAGCATTCCATGATTGTGCCTTATCGTCTCAGCACTTGAGATTGCTGGTAAAACGCTCTTTCTACCCCCGCCATATCCAGCGAAATAATGCATCTCAATATCGCCCGTGAGGATGTGTACATCTGCTTCTGAAAAGACTCTGTTGATTGCGACTTTCGTCTTGTGCTTGCTTGTTGTCCCAACATATACCTGGTCTTTTGCTTGGCAATCGTGACTTATAGTTCTGATGCGACTGACTATCTCTTCTCCTAGAAGGGTTGTTGCCTCCTCAGTCTTCACCGCTCTATGGGTGCCACAGCCAAATATTACAGTGATATCCTCGTCTTTTACGCCTAGTCTATTTAACTCTTCGAGGAGTTGGCTTACCATCAAGTGAGTTGGGGATGGACGAGTGAAGTCATCCACAACTACCGCAACAGTGTTCCCGGGTTTCACTATGTCTCCCAAAGGTCTGCTTCCAATGGGATCTCTTAACGCTCGTAAGATCTCTTTTTTGGCGTCAAGAACTCCTGGTCTGCCCTTGGGCTCGATTATGCCAAGCAAACTCCGAGTTGGAACGCGTGCACAAACTTCAGTTCTATCATACGGAAGCCAAACGTCAACCATCGATCTACGGCTCCAGATTGGAGAAAGTTGATAGTCCTTTTAAGCGTATCGAATACCCTTGTGCAAATTCTAGCAAGACTCGATTCCAGTTAGGACGTAGAATTAATATCTTCCATGCATAGAATAGTAAAGCGCAGGTGAGTCAATGACCAAAGTAATTTGTGAACGAAGAGATTGTGAGCATTGGGTTGATTCCGAATGTTCCCAAGAAAAGATCGAAATCAAAGAAAGAACAATTTCCTCAAATGAAGAAGTAGCTTATTGCAAAACGTACAAGATGGTCGTTGGCGTTTGCTGAAATACGCTCTTCCACAAATAATCTTTTTAGCCCAAAATATGCTTAGATTCTTTTAGGCGAGTCTAAAATAACCTTGAAGGTGCAGGTCGTGTCCATAGAAAACGTTGTCCCCGAGAAGAATGAGATTGCCTTTAAATGGCTTAATAACTACGCTGGTGTCACCCTAAAAACCCCAACAGAAACTATAGTAGTTGATCCTGTGGATGTAAGCGCCAAAGCTTTCCCAATACTAGACGCCATCCTAATCACACATGAGCATTACGACCACTTGGATGGTCATCTTGTAAGGAAAATTCAGGAACGCACCAACTGTCGTGTGTTGGCTGATCCAACCTCCAGACGAAAGCTTGAACATTCGATACCGTCAGAAAAACTCCAAGAAATGCAGCCAGGAACTGAAATAAAAGTTGGCAACGTGACAGTAAGGGCGGAGATGTGTAATCATCAACCCGCAACTACACCTATTACCTTTCTCATAACAAGTGAAGAGAATGTCACTATCTTCCATACTGCGGATAGTTTGCCTTTTCCTGAAATGAAAGATGTAAGTGAAAAATGTAGACCTGATCTTGCTTTTTGCACAGTGGGCATAGCGCCAGGTGCATCACCTAAGACAGGAATAGAAATTGCTGAAATAGTCCGACCTGAGGTAGCAGTTCCATATCACTCAGCATCTAAGATAAGTCTGATCGAGTTCTGCAAGATCCTGAAAAAGAAAAAGCTCAGAACCAAGTGTTTGATTCCAGAACGGGGCAACACTTACGTTGTAGGAAAGGGACGGAGGTAATATATGAACTCGGAATCAGCTAAGAGACAACTCTGTCAGATCCTGTTTAAGATCGGTGCAGTAAAGTTTGGCGCCTTCAAACTCGTAAGTGGAAAGACTAGCCCTTATTACATTGATCTGCGAATAGTGCCTAGCTTTCCTGACGCTTTCCATAAGATATGTGA
>DAOWHM010000073.1 GCA_030641425.1 Candidatus Bathyarchaeota archaeon
GAATTTAAGCTTTGCGAGTTGATGAACGTGAAATGTCCTTCTTGTGGCAGCATGAGGGTTTGGAAGGCTGGGCTCCGTTTGACAAAGCATGGTGACATTCAGCGTTTTCAATGTCGAGAATGTGGTTACAGGTTTTCAGATTGTGGTGGACAAATCGTAAATAGTTCATCGAGCATTGGGGTTAGTCGCCGAATATGCGTCTCTGCGCAGAGAAGGACGAAAAATTTGGCTTTAGAACCCCGATTTAACGGGCCTAAGCGGGAAGGCACAGCTGACATCAAAGGAAAACTTGTTGAATACTCATGGTGGATGAAGAAGAACGGCTATGCAGAAAGCACAATTCACACGAATACAACAGTTCTCAGGGTATTATCGGATCGAGGAGCCAACCTAAAAGATCCTGAGAAAGTCAAGGAATCCATAGCGCAACAAGAGTGGAGTGCAGCTAGAAGACACAATGCTATCGCAGCTTACACTTTATTTCTGAAAATACGAGGTGAAACATGGAATCCGCCTTTATGCAGAGTCACCCGGAAGCTACCTTTCATACCGAGAGAAGAGGAGATTGATGCTTTAGTCTCTGGGTGTGGAAAGAAAACATCGACATTTCTTCAGACTCTCAAGGAGACTGGTATGCGTGCAGGGGAAGCCAATAGTCTTGAGTGGACAGATATTGATCTTGAGCGTAGGACTATAACGCTTAACAAACCTGAGAAGAACGGAACACCTCGGATCTTCAATGTTAGCCCTAAGCTAGTAAACATGATTAATGCTTTACCAAGAAAAGATCTTAGCGTATTTAATAGAAGCCCAACATGCTTCAAGGCTTCAGCTTTCTACCAAGCTAGAAAGATGTTGGCTAGAAAACTGCAGAACCCTAGACTTCAACGCATCAGCTTCCACACGTTACGGCACTGGAAGGCAACGACGCTTTACCACGAAACAAAGGATATTGTGTATGTTAAAGAGTTTCTCGGACATAGAAAGGTTGAAACTACGTTGCTTTACATCCAGCTTGCCAAGGTCATATTCAAGGAAACCAACGACGAATTTACCGTAAGAGTGACAAAGGATCCAGGGGAAATTCAAAGCTTCTTGGAGGTTGGCTTCGAATATGTCTGCAAGAAAGATGGGCTGCTGTACTTTAGGAAACGTAAATAAGTAACCACAAACCGAGTGAAAACGGTGAAAATCGAGTGAAAATCGCAGTCTCTGGAAAAGGTGGGGTAGGTAAGACTCTAGTTAGTGGAGTTCTAGCGTGCTTTTTCGCTGGCAAAGGTCTAAAGACAATTGCCATTGACGCGGATCCTTCTCCTAATCTTGCTCTAACTTTAGGATTGGATCTGGAGAAGATGAGAGAGATCGTACCGATATCGGAGAATAAAGAGCTTGTTGAGTCAAAGACCAGCACAAGCTTTTCAGGGGTTTACCGTCTCTCGTTTACTGTTGACGACATTGTTCGTGATTTTACGGTTCAGACTCCATACAATGTCAGCTTAATGGTGATGGGAACAGTGCAATCGATGGGGGCTGGATGTACTTGTGCTGCCAATGCTGTTGTTCGAGCTTTGCTTAGACACTTGGTTGTGGAACGGGACGAAGCTGTAATAGTTGATATGGAGGCTGGGGTTGAGCATCTAGGTAGGGGAACTGCCAAGAATGTTGATGTTATGCTGATTGTGACGGATTCCAGCATCAAATCGTTGGAAACAGCAAAACACATCCATAAATTGGCAAAGAATGCTGGAATCGAGAGTGTCTTCTTAGTTGGAAATAAAGTTGCAAGTGAACTCCAGAGGAAAGCTGTTCAGAGGTTTGCTGAAGGCAACGGTTTAGATATTTTGGATTTTGTGCCTTTCGATCAACAGGTCATAGATGCGGAGACAGATGGGGATACTCCTCTCAAGCATCAGGGGTCTCCCGCTTTACAGACTATCAGGAATTTGGGTGAGAGACTCATTCAACTCAAACAATAATCCTGTTTTAATTGGATTAGGGCATATCTTTTTTGGTTCACGCGTAAAGTATAAGAATTAGGCGGTGGAAAACCAGCAGACGGTGTTGTGAGCGATGGAAAAGATTGTGTGTATGGGTCGTGGCGGTAGTGGAAAGACGAGTTTTGTTGCTCTAATGACGAAGTTCTTCATCGAAAAAGGTGCTACTCCATTACTGCTTGTAGACGTTGATCCGGATCAGAATCTGGGAGAAGCTGTCGGGATTGACTTGAAAAGAGAGGGAAAGAGCACTATTTCAGAACTGTTGATGGAGACCTTTTTGAAAGGAGGGGGAACAACGGTCGGTGTACCTCCTTCAGAAAGAATAGAGAGTAAAATTTGGGAGAAAGGCCTCTTTGAAGGAGAGTTCTTCGATCTGGTTGCAATCGGAACAAAATTTATTGAAGGTTGCTATTGCCTACCTGACGCTGCCCTGAAGAAAGCCCTTGAAGGATTGACGAAGACATACAAATATATTCTTATTGACTCGCCAGCTGGGCTGGAACACTTAAACAGGAGGATAGCTTCACAAGTGAATGATATATTCGACATTATTGATCCCTCCAGCAAGTCCTTCAGTCATGTTGAAAGGGCTCACCGAGTGGCTAAAGAGGTGGGGATTGACTTCGAAAACTTCTATGTCATTTCAGGCTACAGAGTTCCAGAAGAATTAGAAACTGAAGTCAAGAAAAGGATAGAACTGCCCTATCTAGGAAAAATTTCATTCGACAAAAATGTTGAGAGATTTGTGCTCGATGGAAAGTCGCTTCTTGAGCTTCCTTCTACCTCTCCCGCATATCTATCAGTAAAAAAGCTTCTTGCAGCCGGAGGTTATTAAACCTCTCCAGCTCCAACGTTTTTTTGAGAAGGCGGAAGTCGGCTTGAACTTGAGAGTCACCTATTTGAGATATTCTTGTCCAACACATATTTGATCAAGCCAACTAACATAACGCTTCCCCATTTCCTTATCAAGAATAACCAGTAGCCCGTGCATTTACTGTAGCCTTCTCTGAAGATCTTTTCTTTTCTCTGCTTCGGGTATGCTTACATGTGCATTAGGTCGAGATGAAAAGCATGTCTTTGGGCATTGAGGCAACTTTCCATGCGAGTTCGCGAACCTCTCGATCTGAAAGATTTTCTTGTAAGAGTTGAGATTTCAGCTTTGAAAAGGTTGAACGATTCAAGGCAACGACAACTTTTCGTCCATTGCCTTTCCTTTCAAATGTTACTTGAATCTCGTCGGAGTTTCTCACTGAGAGTCTTTGATTACCTATAGTACAGTTCGTGCTGATTTGAAGTCCATCCAAGATGCAGGAAAAAGGGATACGAATCGGTACTGACGCTGTAACTACTAATGTGTCGCCTTTTGTTATACCCACTCGATTTAGTCCAACTAAACCCGCTCTGACGCCTATGACTAGGAAGGGGCCTAGATGTCCGTGGAAATCTGCAGCTTTTTCCAAAATGGAAGTAAGTTCAGGTGAAATACTATGTGTTGAAGTCATACTGTTCCTCCTTTCGAGACCTTAGGTTTTGGAGTTATACCTCTGGCAATGAGAGCATTCATTAAAGATACACCTGTTGCGCCCCCAATAACACCGCCTACAGCGTGTAAACCTGCCCAACTTAATATCCCACCCCATCTTGCCAAGGCTACAGGCGGCATGAAAAGGGATCCAATAATTAAACCTGCAATAGCTGCTGAGAACACAGCAGTTGCAAACAAACTGATTGAGCTTAAGAGTTTTTTCTCAAATACTCTATATCTGCTGAAGAAAATGATAACATCAAATGTAATAGAGGCAGCGAAGAAACCGAAGAAATGGAGCGCTGTCGGTCTGATTAGCATGTTGATTATCAGTGCGATGAATCCCACGAATGTGGCAGTTCCGAGTTTTCTTGTCCACCATACCGCCACTATTAGGGCAGAGAATCCTATTATGTCACAAAGGAAAGGTAAACTAAATATTTGAAAGAATATGGGTGATAATGTCACGTTTAGAACTCCCCATAAGGCTCCAAAGATTGCTATTCCGGCTAGATCGCGGGTTTCAAAGTAAACCATGAAATCAACCTTAGGTGATACTTTCATGAAAGGAGGTAATCTCAATACTTAACTTTTGCATGCATGCACTTGATGCTTTGGAAGGCTCTCCAATAATGCACACATAGATGCAAGTTAAGTAGCCTAAGCTATGTGAAAAGCTGATTGAGAAAGCTTAAAATAACATGGTGAAAACTTTAAAGCCTCATGAATTCAAGGTTGTGCTTTCTAGTTGGTTAAAAAAGGA
>DAOWHM010000010.1 GCA_030641425.1 Candidatus Bathyarchaeota archaeon
TGGGTTTCTTTTTTTGTTTAAGCTTCAAAATAACCTTTAAATAATGTAGTGTGGTTTTTCTAAGTGACCATGAGGAAAAGAAATGACAAGACACCACAAATGTTGGATTAGAAGATTCGTTGACTTCACCATAAAAGTTAGGAAAGAGGCTTAAAATGAGTCAAGTAATACGCTGTCGAACCGTTGAAACGTGTCAAAAACCAGATTTGCGTTTATCCGTGTGCTTCCTTATATACGCCTTGATGGAAAATTATTTATTGCCATACTTATGTAAGATGGGTAGGATGATACATATGGCAAAATGTCCAAAATGTGGAGGAGAGGTTGCCAAGCCTAGAAAGACTTGGAAGATGGCTGGTCGACCTGACAGACAAGGAAAAAGACTGGAACTAGAGATCGGTCTTTTCGACTGTCCAAAATGCGGCGCCTTCCGTAAAGCGCTGAGCAAGAGGAAAATCTAAGAGACAATCTCTCACTTTCTCTTTTTTCTCATTTAAGCCCCTAAAGTCTAACACTAACCGAAAACTAAAAACCCAGCTAAAACAAGCTTGAAAACACAGTGTGAGTTCAGTGGACTCCGACCTGTTAATAATTGGGGGAGGCCCGACAGGATCCCTCTCCGCCCTGAAAGCTTCAAAAGCAGGAATCCCAACTACAATTCTGGAAGAGCATCGTAGAATCGGTTTTCCCTCCCACTGCACAGGTCACCTGAGTCTCACAGGTGTGAAACGCTTAGAACTAAACGTACCTAAAAATATATATGAAAACGAGATCAAATCAGCAATCTTCTATTCTCCCTCGGGCAGACAATTCACCATCCGATTTCCCCACCCAGTGACCTGCGTAGTCAACAGGGAACTGTTCGATCAACATGTTTTCAACCTGGCGTCAAAAGCTGGCGCGAAAACCTTCACTGGGACCTATGTTCACTCTCTCATAATCGAAAAAGGCTACATAAAAGGCGTAAGAGTCAAACGAGACAATAAAACTGAGGAATTTAGGGCTAAGATCGTCATCGATGCTGAAGGAGTATCTTCAACTATTTTAAAAAGAGCAGGGATACCCACGTCAAACCCCAACCTAATGGTTAAGGGAGTTCAAGCGATAGCTGACAAAATCGAGAACATTCCTGAAGACACAGTGGAAGTCTACTTGGGTCGCAGCTTTGCTCCAGGATTCTACGCTTGGATAGTTCCACGTCGTGATGGCTCAGCGAAGATAGGCCTGGCAGCAGAGAGAGGAAACCCCCGAGACTATCTCCACCACTTCAAACAGCACCATCCAACTGCCCTTCAAAGGCTCAAACGAAGCAGCATCAAAACCCACGTCTACCATCCTATCTCGCTAGGAGGCCCCATTCGCAAAACATACTACAACGGATTATTAATTACAGGAGATGCAGCCTCCCAAATCAAACCAACAACTGGTGGAGGCATAATCATGGGCATGACCAGCGCCAAGATAGCTGGTGAGGTCGCCACTGAAGCTATACAAACTCGAAACTACTCAGCAAGCTTTCTCTCTAAATACGAACATCGATGGAAGAGAAAGATAGGGTTCGACATGAAAGCGATGAAGCACTTAAGACTAATACTTAATTCATTAACAGATAAAAAACTCGACCGATTAATATCCATCTATTCCAGACTAGGAATGGAGGAAATCCTGAAAGAGGTCACGGACATCGATTTTCAAGGAAAAGCATTCATCCACATGGCAAAAAACCCAAGAACTCTGGCGACAGCATTATATCTGCTAACAATATCCTTCTTCTAAAGACCTTCCAGCAATGCAAATGATACCAATAGAGAGATCTAACATGTCCAAAACAGAGTTCAAATACAAACAAATCATAGTTGTCCGGACAGATTTGACAATGGGGAAAGGCAAACTCGCAGCCCAAGTTGGCCACGCAGCTGTATCCTCTGCGGAAGAAGCTAGAAAGAGGAAGCCTAAATGGTGGCAAGCTTGGCTCAGAGAAGGACAATGCAAAGTAGCTGTAAAAGTGAAAGACTTAAATGCGCTACTAGAGTTGGAGAGAGAAGCATTATTGATGAAACTCCCACACAGCCTTATTACCGATCGGGGTTTAACTCAGCTTCCTCCAGCAACTATTACCTGCCTTGGTATTGGTCCTGCACCGGCAGTTCAGATTGACAAGATAACCGGAGACCTACACCTTCTATAGGTAAGGCTGACATTGCGAGTATCACCGATAGAACGAGATCTAGGCATAGAAATCTTTGCGACAAAGACTGCAGGTATTGGTGGCGTAATTAGGCAAACGCCTGAAGACTTCACTGTCCAAGAAATTCTTCTAGATGGGTCCAAAGCGGAGATCCAACGAACACAATATACGCCTCGGTTACTAGAAGGAAGGGGAAGATACTTAATCTGCCTTCTCGTTAAACGTAAATTGGATACTCTCCTAACAGTAAGGAAGATTGCTAAACAGTTAGGAATCAGTGAGCGACGTGTCCAGATTGCTGGAATAAAAGATAAGAACGCAGTAACAGCTCAGCATATCAGCATAGAGAATATAAAACCCGAGAAACTGATGCGTGTCCAGGGTTATGACATTCAAGTACATCCCCTTCGGTACTCGCCAAATATGATCTTCCCTCACATGTCCTTTGGCAATATCTTCAACATAACCATAAGAGGCATCGACTATGGCTACACGTCGATACAGACAAGAGTTTCAAAAATAAAGAGCGAGTTATATGTCCTCAACGGCGTACCCAACTTCTTCGGACATCAACGATTCGGCACCATCCGCCCAATTACACATCTGGTTGGGAAAGCAATAGTGAAAAATGACCTAGAAGCAGCGGTGCTTCTGTTCTTAGCTAAGCCCAGTCCCCATGAACATCCCCAATCGAGAGAAGCAAGGCAGAGACTGCAAGAGACCCTAGACATCAGAAGTGCTCTCAGTAACTTCCCTCGAATGCTAGTGTATGAACGCCTAATGCTGTCCCATTTAAATAAGAATCCGAAGGATTATGGTGGCGCATTCAAAAGGTTGCCCAATCGATTAAGTAGATTATTTCTTCAGGCATATCAGTCACACCTATTCAATAGATTTCTCAGTCAACGTATGATGCAAAAAATCTCAATCAATGAGCCCCAGCTAGGTGACTACGTAGTAAGGATCGACCGATATGGCTTGCCAACCCGAAGCCACATGAAAGCCAGTACGCATAATATTGAAGATTTACGCAAGGAAGTGAAGGAAGAGAAGAAGTGCGTAGCTATTCCTCTAATTGGTTATAAGCTGGGAGCATCCGATGGTCGTCAAGGTGAAATAGAACAGAATATTCTTGAAGAGGAAGGAGTCGTTCCAGCTGACTTCCAAGTTTCCTCTAACCCCAAGATGGGTGCTAGAGGTGGACTCAGAGTAGCTCTTGCACCAATTATAGACCTTGACATTAAGAAAGCAGAAGATGATGATTTGAACTCTAAAAAGAGATCACTAAATATCCGCTTTGTTTTGCATCGTGGTTGTTACGCCACAGTTGTTCTTCGTGAATTCATGAAACCCCGCAAGTTGATTGAAGCAGGCTTCTAACTTACTCTACTGTAGACTATATTCAGCTCTGCATCGGAAACCACATGTATCCACCATCGCATCAACTCAAAGCTATCGTCGTAGTAGACGACTAGTCGCGCCACTTTATCTAAAGCAGCGTCCGCTGGCACGTTTCCTCCCCAAGTAATGGTTTCTGTTTCTCCAGGGTGCAAAGTGAGTAGTCTTCCTTCACTCTCCCATGTCCAATAGTCCCCCTCGAAGGTGACTGCAACTTTCCAGCTGCCATAAGTTGTACCTCTATTTTTGAAGCTTATCTTCACAGTGAAGGATTCACCTGGTTTCTTTTCAACAGTTCCTCCACACTGAGATTCTATGCTAAGTGGATTAGCTTGAGTTGGTCTGGAGTAGTAGGAGCCACTTAACAAACCAAAAGTAATTATTATAATGGCTACAGCGATAATCTGTCTCCTTTTCATCACTATCCTTCTCCTTCCTATTCGATTACTCCAACTTTGCCTTTCTTATATGTTTGTTGACTTATCTTCTAGAGGAGAAAGATAGCTTACGGGGATTATGGCGTTAATCTTGTGCGATCTCTTGGGAACAGAACAACTTCTCGAATGTTCTTCTTGCCTGTCAACATCATTAACACTCTCTCGAGTCCTGCAGCCCACCCTGCGTGAGGTGGTAGCCCATAGTCGAAGACTTGGAGGTGATGCTTGAATGATTCAGGGTTCAAACCTTGTTCTTCCAAACGTTTCATCAGAAGACTTTTCGAATGTACACGAGTTCCACCGGAGACTAGTTCCATCCACTTCCACATGAGGTCAAACCCTTCACTGACTTCGGGTCGGCTGCTTAGGGGTTTGATGTAGAAAGGTTTGGATTCAGTTGGCCATTCTGTTATGAAGTAGAAGTATGGGTGAAGTTCGCCTAGAGTTCTAAATGCTGGTGTGGGGATGTCTTCACCCCATGGGATATCTATTCCTTCTCTTTTTAGCTCGTCCAAGATTTCAGTGTATGTGAAACGTTTTAAGGGCAGCTTCGGAATGTCTACTTCGTGTTTGAGGACTTTTAGTTCTTCTCGGCAGTTCTTTGATAAAGTTTCGCAGACATAGTGGATAGTTTGTTCAAGAATTTTCATAACGTCATCTGCTGTGGCGAAGGCTTGCTCGATGTCTATTGAGATAAACTCGCTCAGGTGTCTTCGTGTGTGAGACTCCTCAGCTCTGAAGAAAGGTCCAATTTCAAAAACCTTCTCAAAACATAGAGTTAGCTCTTCCTTGTATAATTGAGGACTTTGAGCCAAGTAGGCTTCTCTATCAAAGTAATCGACTGAGAAGAGAGCTGCGCCTCCTTCAGTTGCCGTGGCAATTATTCTAGGAGTAAAAACTTCAACGAATCCTCGTTGTGACAGAAATCTTCGGAAGGCAGCGAGTGTTTCGTGCTGAATATTCCATGTGGCTCGGTTATTCTCTTTACAGAGATCCAACACGCGCGCGTTCAATCTCGTGTCTATTCCTGCAGATGTTTTGCCAGTAATGTCCAAGGGCAAGGGATGTTGCGCTATTCCCAAGATTCTGATTTCGTCTGGAATGACTTCGAAACCACGTTGAGCCATGTCAGTTTTCTTCACTGATCCTTTAACGCCAATACAGTATTGAAGTTGCAGAAAACTTGCTTTTTCAAGAACTTTCTTATTTACTTTCTTCTTGGGGATGGTTATCTGAACGGTTCCTTTTCGATCTTGAAGGATTATGAATTCGATAGCGCCCAAGTCTCTGATTTCTTTAACCCAGCCTAGGAGAGTAATCACTTCTCCGTCTAGTTGGGGATTTACATCTGTAGTATGGAGTGTTTTTCGCCAATCACCGAGAGGGTCAAGTTGCATGGTGATTTTCGCCTCAACGAGAGAATTCTACTCTGAGAACAATATTTCGGACTGCTTTAGCGACTTGTTTCATGGCTTCAATATTCATTGGTGGAGGTCTTCTACCTCTCTTCCTTAAGATCACACGAGTCTCAGTTGTTCCATCCGGAATCCAAATTGTGTTAATAGTCATGACTGGCAGAGGTGCAAATAGATCTTCAAGAAACTTTCTGTTGTCAACAGCCTTCTCTAAGATCCGAACAGATTTCCCAGTTTTCTCCTCTATGGCTCTCATGATCTTCCCGCCGTATCCTAAAAGACGAGGTACATCACCTCTCCCCACAACTAAGGCAAGGACTCCACCCACCTCGACTGCCCTGTGGAAAGATACGCTCTGCAAAGGAGGATATTTGTTTTCTAGAGACAGAAGTAGACGGGCAACTTCAAGATATGTCTCACTAACCTTCCCCGACTTGACCATAGATTGACATTTTGAACACAGGATTCCGCTTTTTAAGCAGAAATTACATAGCTGCGATTTCACCTTTCTTGGTGTCCTCCAACATTAAGGATAGGCGACATGATACGTGTTGGGTTGATGTGCTATATCGAGAGCGTCTCGAAATCCATGATGACCGTTGTAGTCCACGACTCTAGCCTTGTGAAATGACTACGCGTGCTAATCTGCGAGGTGGCTTTGTTAGAGCAATTGCATCTACCGCCTTACTCCATGACATGATGCCTAGGCATCTGGGGCTCCTTAAGTTACTGTGGAGTAA
>DAOWHM010000088.1 GCA_030641425.1 Candidatus Bathyarchaeota archaeon
ACCGTTGTCAAAAACGTTGTTATGATATACTACATTATTATATGAGGAGTCGATCCATATACCGAAAAAATCATTATTGCTAATAGTGTTACCTCGCAAGATGCAACTGTTGGAATATCCTAGACCAATCCCGTCAAAGTAATTACCTTTAACAATGTTCTCTTCAATCAAGATATTTACAGAGGCATTAGCGTTGATACCATATCCATATCCGTGGGTTCTTTCTACATTGTTATGGCTTACGGTTCCATTCTCACTTTGACTGATGATTATCCCTCTGATTCGGTTGTCTTTCACGTCGTTTCTACTAACGACACAATTGTCTGATCTGACGACGTAGATGCCATTGCCACCGTTTTGCACGGTAAACTCCCTCACAGAAACGTTATCAGAAGCGACTCGAAGTACCGTTCCAGTGTTGTTTCCATCTAGGATTACAGTGCTTCTATTTTCTCCAACAAGAAAGATAGCTTTATTCACAGTCACATGTTCATAGTAAGTTCCAGCGCCAACAAGTATTGTGTGCCCATCCAAGGTTTGAGGGGCATCTATTGCCTCTTGAATACTGTCATAGGTGAAAGATGTGTTAATATTACGGACAGATGCATGGTTGTATGGTAAAGCGTTAGCAAATGCTGGTTTAGCAATTCCCCTTGACAGACTTGTGAGGGTGAGTATACAAGCTGCTAGTATGATGGATCTTCTGTTCATTTTAATCTCTAACTATGATCTCCATACAAAGGTTTTATTCGTTACGGAATTTCCCCAGATCTCAAGGTGCATATGGGGTTCGAAGAAAAGAGCTTCTGTGTTAGACAGCTTGTTCAAAGACCCATGTTGCTCCATTTAGGATTTTTCTTATAGGTAATTGTTGGGGGCAGAGTTCTTCACATTTTCCGCATTTCATGCATCTCTTGGCTTGACTTTCGGGAGTGATATACTGCCAATATTTCTTTTTAACCTCATTGTTCCTTTCTTCGGCGAAATACTCGTTGTAAAGTGCTAGTATTTGAGGGATGTCCACTCCTTCTGGACATGGAAGGCAGTATTTGCAGCTTGTGCATCCGACGAATCCCAGTTCTTTATACTTTCGCTGTATTCTGTTGATGAAGTTGAGATCTTTTTTGCTGAAGATGCTAGGTTTTGATCGATTGGCACTTTGCACGTTTTCTATTACTTGGTCCATTGTGCTCATTCCGCTGAGAGCGACAGATACTTCAGGGTGGTTCCACACCCATTGGAGAGCCCATTCAGCAGGAGTTCTCTCGCCGCCGTCCTCCCTCCAGATCTTCTGAATTTCCTCTGGTGGATTGATTGCGAGTCTCCCGCCTGCGATTGGCTCCATCACTACGACCGCAAGTCCTTTGGAAGCTGCGTACTTCAACCCTTTAGTGCCAGCCTGGTACTTAGCGTCCATATAGTTATACTGAATTTGACACAAGGTCCATTCATAGCTGTCCACGATCTCTTTGAAAACTGAATATTCATCGTGAAAACTGAACCCCAAATGATTGATCTTTCCATTGGCAATTTGTCTATCACCCCATTCCAAGACATTTAGTTTCTTCAGGAGTTGCCATCGCTTGTGTTCAAGACCGTGAAGAAGATAAAAGTCAACGTAATCCAGCTTGAGTTTGTGAAGCTGCTCATCCAGAAACTTGTCCATGTCCTCTTGAGATTTGACTAGCCAAGTGGGCATCTTAGTAGCCACTTTGACTTTCTCTCTGTAGCCTTCCTGCAAAGTTTCTCCTAGAAGAATCTCACTGTTACCACGATGGTACGGATATGCTGTATCTACATAGTTGACACCATTATCTAATGCATATCTAATCATCTTGATTGCATTAGGTTCGTTGATTTTTCCCTCGTCTCCTTCGAGAGTGGGTAACCTCATGACTCCGAATCCTAAGGCTGAAACTTCCCAATTCAACCTGCCGAAACGTCTATACTTCATAGAAAAACACCTCACACACTGAGCTGTTGTATATCCAACCTCCTTTAGTTTTGACTGTTCAACACCCTAAATATGTTACGTGTTAGTGCAATACTCTCATAAATCTAGAAACCCGCGTACCTTCGCTGTATTTCAACTACTTCGCAACTATCATTAGCTTGTGCGTAGTCCTCTAAAAGCTCCTCATTAAGACTTGTAAATGTTGATCCCCAACTAAAGATTGAAAGCAACCTATTCGCTTCTTCACTATAGCCTGCTATGAATAGCGCAGCTGATAGAGCTTCAACCGTGCTAAGTTTAGTTGGCTTTCCATAGTTCACAGGGTTTGCTGCCACTAAGTAGGGCAGGCAGCGTGATGCTCCTCTAACCTTCAGGAGTCTAATATCATCAGAGTGATTCCAACTCAGGTCTAAAGCCACAAGACCATTCCTTTCAATTATATCACGGTCTGCAGGGGAAAATGCTTTCTCTGAGAATGGATTAAGAACAACTGCGCCCTTAGGCAGCTCTCGTGTGTTGTGAACAATCCATACTAGATGGTGACGTTTGAGTTTCAGCGCCGAGCATTTTCGCGGATCACACTGTTTAGAATTATATATAATAATCTTAAGGCTTCTATGAGCCATTTTTTCGCACCTTCACATGGGACATCGGATCGTCTATGACCTTTGGGATCCAGCTAAGCAGGTCGGTTGCTAACATGTGATATCCCTTCTCGCTTTTGACGAAGTCACCTGCGGCACCATTTATGAAGGCAGCTGCTGTCGCAGCTTTGAATGGGTCAACTTGTTGGGCCATGAATGCTCCTACAATTCCCGATAGTATGTCTCCTGTGCCCCCCACTGTCATGCCTGGATTGCCTGAGTAGTTTAGCTTGACCTTTCTTCCATCAGATATGATGTCAGTTCTTCCTTTCAGGAGTACGACTGTGTCAAGTTTTGCGGCTGTCTTTTTCACCTTCCTTTCAGATTCTTCTATGTTGTGGGACAATTCCTTCCGTGTCAAAACATAGTACTCTCCTGGGTGAGGGGTTAGGACTGAAGGAACTCGTAGTGGACGCTTGAACTCTGCGAAGGCTTTTAGGCCATCAGCGTCCAAAACAACGGGTTTTTTCAATTTTTCTGCTGAAGCCATGATGTCGTTGATTGCTTCTTTAGTTTCACTTTGGAGACCAAGGCCGGGGCCTATAACGACAGCAGTTACTCTATTTAAGATCTCATTAACCTGAGAGATATTGTTGGGATTGAGATATGGGCTTGGAAGCTTGATTGTTATGAGATTTGGATTCATTGAGGAGATGTTGTAGGCAGTCTTCTCTGGAGCCGCAATGTATACTATGTCAACTCCTACACGTAGAGCAGCTAGCGCCACTAAAGCAGGGGCACCAGAATATGTTTGACTCCCACCTATCACTAGTAATCTTCCGAAGTCACCCTTGTGAGATTCAACAGGGCGACTCTTGACCACTGATGTAACATCTCCTGGTCCAGCGAACTTTTCGAAGACCTTTGGGAGCCCAATGTCCTTTATGATCAGTTCTCCAACGAATTCTTTTGCTTTTAGAAGTCCAGGTTTCGCCCTGTGGAATGTGACGGTTAAGTCAGCCTTTACCGCATCGCCAAGCACCGTTCCCGAATCAGCATCTAACCCGGTTGGTGCATCCACAGCCAAACGCCAGGTCTGCATCTGATTTATTGTCTTGATCAACTTCAAGATGGGTTGTCTCGGAGTTCCCTTCAACCCAATGCCCAGTAAAGCGTCGACAGCAACTTCTGCTTTAAAATCCAAAATTCGTGAAGATACAGAAATTTCGTGAATGGTAAGGGAATCCCTCAAAGACTCAAGAGCGTGCCAATTTTCTAGGGCAGCCTCATGCTTAATGTCAGCATGACTGCCAGCAATGATAACTTTGACAGGATAGCCTAGAGAGATTAGGTGACGAGTCGCCACGAAACCGTCACCTCCGTTTCCTCCTAACCCACAGAAGACAGCGACTTGAGTTTTCTTGCGTTGAAACCGAGTTACAATTTCGTAGGCGATGCTTCGACCAGCATTCTCCATAAGCTGCAGTTTAGATACGCCAAAATACTGAGCGTTCGTCTCAAGAACACGCATTTCTTGGCTTGTCATAATGTTAGAGGCTGGAGCCTCCATAGCATCCACATTTGAGTAATATGCGAGACCACATTTAAATAGGCGATTTGTCTGGTGGCAAAGGAGATGCTCACGAACAAGGCAAATTACTGATGCGCATTAGAGAAATCGGGCTCTTCTTCTTTTATTGGTTGCTTTCGAATTCCTCTTGCCATTGGGGGTCATCTTCATAAACTTCGTTGTGGACCATCTCCTCCTCTAGCAGGACATCCTCTTCAACCATAGGCACCTCTTCTTCTGAGGCAACTTCTTCATCAGCGCTCTCCTCGTCGGAGACTGCATCCTCTGATTTCTCTGCTTCTCCTGCTCTGTCACCTCTTCTCGCGCGGATGTCAAGATAAAGCATGAATACGTAGGGGATTGACAGGTAGAGTGTAGCAAGCATGGGGTTTCGAAACAGGTTGGAAAGAGCTTCAATTTGAAAAGTCGGATTAGCCCCAAAGATAAGGATCACTATGTCTTCAACGGAAGTTGCTACCAAGGTCAAGGTCAGACATAGAAAGAATTGAAGGAGCACGCTTCTACCTTTTCCAAGAATAATTGACGGTATTACTGATGATAGAACGAAGATCCATGCGAAGGCGTGGATGAAAACGATTGTGTCAATACGGGAGATTATCAGTTGACCACCCGAGACCCAGATGGTGTCTAAGAAGCCAACCAAAGAGAATACCGCAGTCTGGGTAAACAATTGGTAACTGACAATCAGGCCCCAAGCAACTGATATGTATAGAGGAGCCGTTATTGCACCTTTTCCCAAATTGGTACATCCCTTAGGTTGAATAATGCATCGTGCTAATGAAACAAAACTATTATGAAGCGTAAATTAGGAGTCTAAATCGATAACGTGCCATCAATAGAAAGACTGATTCAGGTATAAACTCTTCAAGTGACCCAAAAACATGAGCGCATGATAGAACAAGAAAGTCTGGAAATGTGAATGGACCGGACGGGATTCGAACCCGCGACCTCCGCCTTGCGAAGGCGGCGATCATACCAGACTGATCCACCGGCCCAACAATCCTTTCGTTTAACAAACCTGTAGTTTTAATATTTTGGTCATCCCTCAAAGTTGCCTGCCCGGATAAACTTGTTGCTTCGAGATGCTTCTTCAACATCAATTATTCGTCACAGTTAATTGTGCGCAACGTAAGACCTAGCTTAAAGGCTTGAAGATTTGCTACCGCGGTCTCCGCTCTGACGGAGACTACAATTGCTTTTTCTAATGCTTTCTTGCCTACAATGCTTGTAATCTCTGTCAGTGCGCCAAGCATGATTACGTTAGCGTACATTTTGGACTTCAACGAATCTTCAGCAGCTTTGGTTGCT
>DAOWHM010000082.1 GCA_030641425.1 Candidatus Bathyarchaeota archaeon
AGGTCGGCTTTTGGATGGTTTGGGAAGTTGTCTTCGAGAGATCGTGAAAATTGATCCGTCCTCTGAAGCAGACGTTGTCGAAGTTTTGAAGCAGACAAACTCAGAAATATTAGTCAACCTTTTACCGAGTGGGGCTGAGAAGGCCTCTAAGTGGTATGCTGAACAAGCCCTCAAAGCTGGTTGTGCTTTCGTAAATGCAACACCAGTGGGCATTGCTAGCAATTTGGCATGGGACAAACGTTTCAAGGATGCTGGGCTCCCTTTGGTTGGGGACGATCTAATTGACCAGGTGGGGTCCACATCCCTACATAAGACCTTGCTGAAGCTGCTTAGCGACCAAGGCGTTCTCATCTCCAAGACATATCAGCTTGACGTTGGTGGTGGAACAGAGTCACTGGATACTCTGGAGAGAACCCGCGAAACTAAACGATCGATAAAAACAAAAACTGTAGAGTCCGCTCTGGCCTATAAGACTTCAGTGGTGGCTGGTACAACTGACTATGTAGATTTCCTGAAAAACAAGCGAGACAGTTACTTATGGATAGAGGGACTATATTTCGGAAAGGCACCTATGCAAATTGACCTGCGACTAAGTACGGTTGATGGTCCAAACGCAGGTTCTGTCCTCCTGGATGTCGTTCGAGCAGTGAAAGTCGCCCTTGAATTGAGTAAAGCTGGAGCAATACGAGAAATCTGCGCCTATGCCTTCAAACAACCACCTGAAATCTTGCCCTTTGCTGAAGCTATCCAGCTGTTTGAGTGCTTCATACAACGAAGATGCTAGAGCGTCACACTATGTGCAATTTGTGGACAAGGCCTAGGAACGACTACTTTTCTCGTCTTCCAGCAATAAAGTCCTCAACCCATCTTCTGGCTATGTCGTCAGGAACCTGTATGGGTGGGTGCTTGAAAGCATAGGAAGAGATGCTAACAAGTGGTCCTGCGATTCCTCTATCCTTGGCAAGTTTCATGGCTCTTACGACATCTATCGTCACTCCAGCGCTATTCGGTGAATCCTCAACCTCCAACTTCGCTTTCAGAGTGACTGGTTGATTCCCGAACTTCTTTCCTTTGATAAACAGGTAACATATCTTTTTGTCTTTGAGGAATGGAACATAATCGGAAGGACCAATCCGTGTTGGAACATCATATGGCACAAGACTTGTTACTGCTTCTGTCTTGCTGATACGTTTTGTCTTCAACCTGTCCTCCACCGTCATGTTCAAGAAATCGGTGTTACCTCCAAGATTGAGCTGGTAAGTCTCTTCAATCTCGATCCCTCTGTCAACACATAACCTCACCAAATTTCGGTGAAGGATGGTGGCACCAAGCTGACTCTTTATGTCATCTCCTGCAACAGGTAAGCCCTTATCCTTGAACTTCCTTCCCCATTTTTCGTCAGAGGCCACAAATTCGGGAATGCAGTTAACCAAAGCACATCCCGCATCAAGACAAGCTTGAGCATAGGCCAAAGTAGCATTGTGACTTCCTACAGGTAGAAAGTTAACCAGCATATCCGCGTTAACTTCATCAAGAACTCTGGCAACATCAGAACTATCGACTTCTTCAAAACCTCGATAACCAAAAGCCTCCTTCATGTGTGATGCTACTCCGTCAAGAGCTGGTCCTCGTACCACCTCCACCCCTAACTTCGGGACATCCGCAAATTTAGCGCAGATATTCGGTTTAGTCCATATTGCGTCAGATAAGTCCTTACCTATCTTATTGTGGTTGACTTCAAATGCAGCGACAAACCTAATATCTCGAATATGGTAACCTCCGAGATAAACATGCATTAAGCCAGGAACCTTGCTGTCTTTCTCAACATCTTTATAGTATTCGACGCCTTGGATGAGAGCTGAAGCACAATTTCCCACGCCTGCTATGGCAACATTAATGTCCACAGTATTCTTCTCCGACAAGACAGCGCGTGTGATTGTATATATAAGAGTAATGACAGCGATTGGTGAAAGTCCTTTATGTAAGCTTGTTAAATGCATCCACAGAGGATTAGTTCATGAACTTAAGCAACAAAGAGACTGCGAAACGAAGGAAAAGATCTCCCCAGATTAATGTGTCCAGAGTAAGAACACCACCTTACATTATTGACAGTTCAGAGCTTCAACGCTTCAACCAAAAAAACATAATCTTCCGGAGAGTAATGTGGGATTCTTCATGGGAAGGCTATCAAAGGAAATACGATGAGAAAGTAAAGGACCTAGTCACTAGAGAAGTTCCTGGATACTCCCGAGTAGACTTCGCCATGGCATATGCGTCTTGGATAGTACATGACGCTTTTAAAGGTGGATTCTCTTGGACTAGGATCGAAACTTACAAATCTCAGGTAGGTACTGTGGGGATCGATTGGGCAAAAACAAAGTTTCAAGTTCAAGATCCCTGTGAGATGAGTAAACAGGTCAAACAGGCAGCCAGTCTTTTCGGGGCTTCACTTGTTGGAATCTGCAAACTCAAGAGAGACTGGGTGTATGCAAACGTTGAGATTCCAGAGACTCTTGAAAATGTTATCGTTATGGCAGTGAAGATGGACGCAGATGGAATCGCTACCTCTCCTAAAGTCCCTGCAGCAACTTCGACTGGCGTAGGCTATTCACGAATGGCCGCTACATTAGCGTGTACAGGCGAGTTCATTCGAAATCTAGGTTACCGAGCAATTCAATGTGGAAATGATACGGCTCTAAGCATTCCTCTTGCTATCGACGCAGGATTAGGCGAGTTAGGTCGAAATGGCCTACTGATAACCCCGGAATATGGTTCACGAGTCAGAATTTGCAAAGTTATCACAGACCTTCCGTTAGCACCTGATAAACCTATTGAATTCGGTGTGAAAGAATTCTGTAAAACATGTAAATCCTGCAGTAGACATTGTGAGGTTGACGCAATCTCCTTTGATGAGGAACCGAGTTTCAAAACAGTAAGCAAATCTAACAATCCAGGAGCCTTAAAATGGTATGTTGACCCTGGTAAATGCTATCTCTTCTGGTGTGAGAATGGCATAGATTGTTCAACCTGCATAAAGGTCTGCCCCTACAACAAAACATAATCAAATCAGAGTTCCATACTAGGAAACCTGCATGTATGTACAGGTTGCTCTATCCTATGGCGAGTATTCCTTCCAAAACATATTGTTCATTTACTTCTAATTGGCTGGCAAGCCAAACTTTGAGGAGTTTGGAGTCTCTAGGTAGATCGCCGCTGTAGGTTAATACTTGTCCATTCTTGAGAGCATCTGCTTGGAAGCCTTTTTCAGTTTCTTTGAATAGAAAGGAAACTGTATCCGCGCCTTTAGCTAGCGTTTTGAAGTCATCCCATTGCTTACATCGAACTATTACAGATGGCCCTCCTAGAGTTGCTGGTTTGGTTGGAGGTTTGCGAGGAGATGAAAGATTACTTACAAGGCTCGTGAGCTCTGTTTGCAGAGTGGAAAGTCGCTCCTCAACTTTGTCAATCTTATCAGCGATTTCTCCAGTTTCACCTGCAGACGAAGTTATGTTTCCTAATTCGCTTACCAGACGGTCAAGGTCTTTCTCATGTTCCTTGAGAACATTAATTATGAAATCCAACGCTTCCAACGCTTCGTCTTTCGAGGGTGGTTTTCTTACCATAGGGCTCAGGTTTCTCCGCGTAGAGTCTTCGAGGATTACTAATGGTTTGTATTGTACATAAACCTAGTGCAGTGGAAAACAATATCCATACGAATGCCCAATTATCCGTATTATGAATATCGAGCTCCATAGCTGTGTATCGTTTGCAAAATATGCAGTTGGCTCTGATTTCTATTCATGAGAGGGCAACTGCCTGTTTCTGAAGTTTTGACGATTTTAAATTGTATGCATTAAGTTGATTCCGAAATTGTAAGACTCAAATCACAAGTTATGAGCTTCAAATGCATAGGAGAAATCCTATATGTTCCAGTTGGAGAGTCTTTGAGCAGATATGACAGTTTAAATATCAGAAATGGTTTATCGTAGCGAGAGGATTCAGAATCATGGGTTCAAAGTCTCCAACAGGCGAATTCGCTGCAAGACAGCTAATCAAGAAAAGAAAAAAGTTTAGATGGAGTGATCGATACTACAAAAGGCGGACGTTAAGACTTGACGTTAAAGCTGATCCTCTTCAAGGTGCACCTTTAGCCAGAGGAATTGTACTTGAGAAGGTGGGTATCGAGAGTAAACAGCCAAACAGCGCCATCAGAAAATGTGTGAGAACCCAACTCATCAAAAACGGAAAATTAATCACAGCTTTTTTACCAGGCGACGGAGCCCTAAACTTAGTTGATGAGCATGATGAGGTATTAGTGGGGGGTATTGGGGGCTCAAGAGGAGGAGCCATGGGAGATATTCCCGGTGTCAGATGGCAGGTTATTACGGTTAATGGTGTATCCCTGAAAGAGCTTGTATACGGCAGAAAAGAGAAGCCGATGCGTTGAAGAGGATTCTGGAAATGGCCAAACAAACACAGGAAATCCGACTTTTTGGAAAATGGAGTTTTCAAGGTGTCCAAATCGAAGATCCTGGATTAAAAAAATACGTCTCGCTCTCACCAGTTTACATCCCTCATAGCATGGGTCGACACGAACATCACAGGTTTCATAAAGCAGACGTAAATATCGTCGAGAGATTTACTAACAACTTAATGAGACCTGGAAAGAGCGCTGGCAGAAAAGCCCGTGTATTAAGTGTCGTAGAGAATGCTTTTGAGATTATCCACCTCAAAACTGGAAGAAATCCCATTGAAATCCTCGCAAAAGCTATAGAAAACACAGCCCCTTGTGAAGACACTACTAGATTAAGCTACGGCGGTGTGGTCTATCACATGGCTGTCGATTTAGCTCCTCAGAGACGAGTGGATCTTGCACTCCGTCTACTTTCAGAAGGTGTCCGCAAAGCAACTTTTGGCACACCTCGCACAATGGAGGAATGCGTAGCGGAAGAGCTCATTCTAGCCGCACGCAAGGACATAAAAAGCCACGCAGTTTCTAAGCGTAACGAAATGGAACGAATCGCCAGGGCTTCAAGGTAAGCCCTTATTGTATATGCATCTCCACAATATCTTTGTCTTCAAGAACAAAAGAAAGTCCTACTTTTCTTGGGGAATATGGGAGACGCTTAGCCCACACTCTTGCGAAAGAGAGACGTTCATAGAAATCACTGTGAATGCTCCTAGCTAAATCTGCAATCGTTGAACCCCTTCTTAGAATAAATGGTGCTGACGACGGTTCCTTGCTATTAGGTTCTTTAGTGTAAACTCGGACTATTTCAAGACATCTGAACAGCTGGGATCCCAACTCTTCAAGTCCAAAACCAGTCTTGCATGAGATCGGAACCACTTCAAGGCGATCCCCGACAAACTCCCTAAGTTTCCTGAGGTTTTCTTGGGATCCGTCGACATCAAATTTGTTTGCAACCACAATTGCTGGACGGTACACAACGCTCTCAAAGATTGATTCCTCAACATCGTCAAGCGTTGCATGGCCAAATATCTTCACAATAGCATTAGTTATTCCGTAGCTTTTCAACAAAGTCTCAACATCTCTGAGTGTTGCCTTGACAAGTCTTCCTACTACAAAGATTCTCAAACCAACGCCCATATGTTTCCTTTCTATCTCCACCTTTGCATTGGGTTTCTTGATGAGAAGACGGGCAATCTCAAGTTCGTGAAGTATGAGAGTGAGTTGCTCAATAGGGTTTTTCAGCAAGTCAACCATTAAAATTAGGCTGTCAGCGTTTCGTGCTAAAGCCAAGGTCTGTTGTCCGACCCCCTTGCCTTCTGCAGTTCCTCTCACTAAAGCTGGTGCCTCAACAATTTGAAATTGAAGGTCTTGAAATTTGAACATTCCTGGAACAGGTTCACGTGTGGCAAAGGGATAGTTCGAAGTTTCGATCTTTGCGTTTGTGATAGTCGCTAGGAGGCTACTTCGACCGACCTTCGTCTGACCCAATATTATGGTTTGAGCAGCCCCTTCCTTCTCGACAGAAAACTTTGAAGTCCGAGAACCAGGCTTTCGACGTTTCTCCTCCTCCAGTTCTCTCCGTAACGAAGCCATCTTAGTCTTAATTTGTGCACGAAGTTTATCCGTACCCTTATGCTTGGGGATTAAACTGTGGAACTCCTGTAGAAGTTTCAGCTTTTCCTTTGGATTTCGAGCTCTTGTGGCTTCGTTCCACTTCTTCCTAGCTTCTCCAGTCAAGTTGGTGGGCATACTGCAAACACTTAAACACTGTTGTATTTCTAGGTAATAAGAAGTGATAGTGTAATATTTTTCTTGTTCAGCAAGAATCCAACACGAGAAAACTCAGAAGGTTATTAGAAGCTAAAGTCAGACAACGAGTATATTCCAGACAACGTTTGTTGGCTTAATTGCTGAGTAAGATTAATATTCTTGGAAGAACAAGGGTGTAAACCGAATTTCACCAATAACCTGAAAGAAATATTAGAAATGGAGGAAGAAAAGTGAGCAAAACAGAGAAGCCACACCTAAACTTAATCATCATAGGTCACGTGGACCACGGGAAATCTACAACCACTGGGCATCTGCTCTACAAGGCAGGAGCCATTGACGATCGAGTAATCAAGTCCTACGAAGAAGAAGCGAAACAATTAGGCAAAGAAACTTTCAAGTATGCATGGGTTCTTGACAATCTTAAAGAGGAACGTGAACGAGGGTTAACCATCGACCTCCGATTCCTTAAATTTGAAACCAAAAAGTACTTTTTCACAGTTATCGATTCCCCAGGACACAGAGACTTCGTTAAGAACATGATTACAGGAGCAAGCCAAGCCGACGCTGCAATCCTATTCGTTTCTGCCAAGAGAGGCGAGTTCGAAGCTGGTATCGGTCCTGGTGGACAGACACGAGAGCATGGCTTTCTAGCATTCACGCTAGGTTGCCATCAGCTGATAGTGGCTGTTAACAAGATGGATGATCCAACAGTTAACTGGAGTCAAGAGCGATACGAAGAGATAAAAGCGGAAATAGGCCGCATGCTCAAGATGGTTGGCTTCAAGGTTGAGAAGGTACCTTTCGTGCCAACTTCAGGTTGGACAGGAGACAACTTGGTAGAGAAAGGCGACAAAATGCCTTGGTACAAAGGGCCAACACTCTTCGAAGCTCTTGATGACTTTGAAGTTCCCCCAAAACCTCTCACCAAACCTCTACGCCTACCCGTACAAGATATATATACAATCCGAGGAGTCGGAACTGTACCTGTAGGTCGCGTTGAAACAGGAGTTCTAAAAGAGGGCGATGCCATCATCTTCATGCCATCAAATGTAAAAGGCGAAGTTAAATCCTTAGAGACTCACCACGCCAGAGTTCTCAAGGCTGAACCGGGAGACAATATAGGCTTCAACGTAAGAAGAATATCAAAGGATGATGTGCACAGAGGAGATGTTTGTGGACATCCAAACAACCCGCCAACAGTCGCCAAAGAATTCATCGGTCAAATAATCGTGATCTATCACCCCACAGCAGTAGCAGCAGGATATACACCGGTTCTACACTTCCACACTGGACAAGTAGCATGTCGATTTACTGAACTCATTAAGAAGATTGATCCTCGAACTGGTCAAACAATCGAGGAAAAACCAGCATTCTTGAAAACTGGCGATGGCGCTTCTGTTCGAATGGAACCCTTACATCCCATCTCGGTGGAGACTTACACGGATTTCCAGGAACTAGGACGATTCGCAGTGCGAGATATGGGCACTACAGTGGCTGCAGGTATAATTAGAGAGATAACAAAGAAAGGTCCATAAGAGCTCCGAATTTTCAGTCTCCTTTTTCCCCACCCTTTTTATTAATAATACTTCACATGAGCTGTCAAGGTTTTATATCGGAGAACATACTTGGTGTTTCAACCTTGAGTTGAGAGTATGTGCGGAGTAGAATCATTAATCCCTTACATTAAGAAGCCAAAAAAAGATTCTCAACCAACGATAATTATAGATAGCCGTGAAGCGAGTAGCGCAAAAAAAATCGTCAAGGCATTGATAGAGCGGGGCGCAAATGTTAAAATTCAACCCTTACCTAAAGGTGATTACGTCATTTCAGATCTTTGCGCCATCGAACGGAAGACAGTTCAAGACTTCGCCTACACACTCACGCGCCGCAACCTTTTCGACCAAGTCTTCGGCTTAAAAGAAACCTATAAGACTCCCATCGTTTTGTTGGAAGGATATCTACCGATAATCTACAAATTCAGCAGTATTAACCCCTCAGCCATTTGGGGCGCTCTTTTTGCCTTAGCAAGACAAGGGATCCCGTTAATTCACACGACAAACCAAAAGGAAACAGTTGATTTCCTCTACATTTCCGCTCGACAAGAACAGATAGTTGAAAAACGATTTCCAGCCGTACATCCTTCCAAGAAGATAGAAACCCTGGCTGATTCACAAATTTATTTCATCGCCAGTCTCCCAAAAATTGGGCGTGAAAAAGCTTTGGCTATCCTCAAATCATATCAAACGCCCATAAACGCCCTAGTTAATGTTGATAGCTGGACAAAGGAAGTGCATGGACTCGGACCCATAATCAGCAAGAAGGTGAGTAATGTCTTGAACACTCCATTCAAGCAATACCCTGCAGGAATCACCCCTTCAAAGTAATTCGCATTTCTATTCCTGATACATATCTTGCCAAACCCAAGTCCTATGGTGTTGTGTCTCATTAGAGTATGCATGCAGGCGCAAGCAGAAGGTTGTGATTCCTTGTCTGATCCGGATTTAAATGCTTTGACCAAGATTGCATGCATTCCAAATCGTTAAACCTTATAAACAGGAGTGTTTGAATAATCACTGCTACATGAAAAGGGTGAAGGCTAATGTCCAAGCCATTCTATATGAAATTCGAAATTCCAGCAGAAGTCGCAGATGCAGCCTGTGAAGCCCTGCAAATTGCATCTCAAACTGGTCGAGTTAGAAGAGGAACTAATGAGACAACAAAGGCAATAGAACGGGGCATCGCAAAGCTAGTGATCATTGCAGAGGATGTGGAGCCACCTGAAGTTGTTGCTCATCTCCCAATACTATGTGACGAGAGAAAAACACTTTATGTGTTCGTTCCAACGAAGAAGAAGATTGGTGAAGCTGTCGGCATCGATGTTCCAGCCGCTTCAGTATCCATAGTTGAGGAAGGCGACGCTGCGAATCTCATAAAAGAGATAAGCAAACGAATCGATGCAATTCGACGAGGCAAGTAGAAAGATGAGCAAGAGAGGAACGAAAGAAAAGAGAAAACCTGAGGAAATACGTGATCATGTTCCAGCTGAGGTAATTCAAGTTATCGGTCGCACTAGTGCCACAGGCGAAATAAGTCAAGTTCGAGTGCGGGTACTAGAAGGCAAAGACAAAGGACGCATAATTACCCGGAATATCAAAGGCCCTGTCAGAGTCGAAGATGTACTAATGCTCAGGGAAACTGAGCGCGAAGCAAGAAAAATGCGGCGGTAAGGAAAAAGGCAAAACAGGAAGAGCAGTAGATGCCAAGATCACGGTTATGTTCATTCTGTGGACATGAATACCAGCAGGGCAGTGGTCAAATGTATGTTAGAAATGACGGTACTATTCTGTGGTTTTGCTCAAGCAAATGCCGGAAAAACAGTCTGAAGCTCAGGCGAGACTCACGAAAACTGAGATGGACAAAGTACTTCGGAAAAGAAGAAAAAGGTAAAGCATAAAGTCATTTTTCTATAAATACAACTGATAGCTCTCAAAGGTTCCTCTCAAAGAAGCCGATATCGGAACCATCAAAGTAGACCCAAGTGACTAAAGTTGCCAATCCAGTAACCACCGAATCGTTTTACATACATGGTTCGTGTTTTCAGGAAAGTGTTTCCTCAAAGGCTGATGACGTTAACTTCCTAACACTTGAGCAGAGTGTGTCTTGGTCAACAAACATCTGGTTGAGTTCCAAGAGTTAGTAAGGAAAACAGTTTATATCAAGGATAAGGCTTTCTAATGAGGCTCTGACATTAAACTCCAAGAACTAGAAAGGTGAACCCGCTTTGCCGACTAGACAACCTATCGTCTGTGTGCTAGGACATGTTGATACTGGAAAGACTCTCCTGTTGGATAATATAAGAAAAAGCAGCGTACAAGCACGTGAAATAGGTGGGATCACTCAGCACATCGGTGCAAGTTTCTTTCCTATAGACACCCTGATGGAATTCTGTGGTCCTCTGCTGACTCAGCTGAAGGGAAAGATCAAGATTCCAGGGCTTTTGATAATTGATACACCAGGGCATGAAGCTTTCGCTAATCTCCGGAAGAGAGGTGGAGGTGCCGCAGATATTGCCATTCTGATTATTGATGTATTGAAAGGCTTTGAAGCCCAAACTTATGAGTCCCTTGAGATTCTGAAGGCTAGAAGAACACCGTTTCTGGTTGGAGTGAATAAAATCGATCGTATTTCAGGATGGAAGTTCGAATCTGGAAAGTTGTTTCTGGAATCGTATCAATCTCAAGATCTATCTGTGCGGGAAGACTTGGACAATCGGCTCTATACGATTATGGGAGTGTTCTCAACCCTAAACATTCAATCAGAACGCTTTGACAGAATAAAAGATTTCACAAAGTCGATTGCTCTTGTGCCCGTAAGTGCCAAGACTGGAGAAGGAATACCTGAACTTCTGTCGGTCCTTGTAGGTTTGACCCAGCAATACTTGAAGAAGCAACTATTGGTAACGAAGGGTCCAGGAAAGGGAACTGTTTTGGAGGTGAAGGAGGAACCAGGGTTAGGAGTCACTATCAACGCTATTATTTACGATGGGGTTCTCAGAAGAGGAGACATGATTGTGGTTGGAGGAAAAGAACAACCCATTGTGACGAAGGTCCGAGCTGCTCTTTTGCCTAAGCCATTAGATGAAATAAGGGATCCGCGTGACAAATTCTCATCTGTAGATGTGATTCCAGCTGCTTCAGGGATTAAGATTGCTGCTCCGGATCTGGATTTGGCCTTGGCTGGGGCTCCATTGTATGTGATTCCTTCAAAGGAAGAAACTGAAGATTATATTAATCTGGTTTCTGAAGAAGTCGAAAAGGTGAAGGTCACCACAGATGTAGATGGTGTTATCTTGAAGACTGATGCATTGGGAAGTTTGGAAGCAATTGCAGAAAGCCTGAAACGAGAAAATTTTCCCATACGACTGGCTGATGTTGGTGATGTGTCGAAACGTGATGTCGTTGAAGCTAAGGTTGTGAAAGACCATGAGCCACTATATGGAGTAGTTCTGGCATTCAATGTGAAAGTGTTACCCGATGCTGAAAAGGAAGCTAGAGACCATCGAGTGGAAATCTTTCAAAATAAGATAATTTATCATCTAATCGACGATTTCGTTGAGTGGATTAGAGGTGAGAAAGAGAGAATGACCCAGTACGAATTAGAGCGGATGATTAAGCCTGGGAAAATACGGATTCTGCCGGGATATATTTTTAGAAAAGCGAAACCTGCAATCGTAGGCGTAAAAGTACTGGCGGGTCAGATAAAACCTCGGCTTGTCCTAGTTAAAGAGGATGGAACAGATGTCGGTGAGATAAAGCAGATCCAAGATCGAGGTAAGGCAGTTTCAGAAGCTAGGACCGATATGGAGGTAGCTGTTTCTTTGAACAAGCCGATCGTTGGTCGACACATCAATGAAAAAGACACTCTTTATGTTAGAGTTCCAGAGGCACATGCAAAAGCTTTACTAACAAAGTTAAAACAGCAATTGACTACTGAGGAAATTGAAGTGCTGAATGAATATGTGGAATTGATGAGAAAAAAAACAACTCCTTTCTGGGCAGCCTGAACCGCTAACTGCAATTGAGCTTTGGATTGTAGGATTCACTATATTCAGCGCTAATCGCTTGTCCCTTAAGCTTCTTGAAAGTGTCGGAACCTAGTATAATCCTGGGGATGTTTCGTTCGTATTTTGTCGGATCAGTTTAAGTATGAGTATAAATCCGACAATGTTAAATACTTGTTATCCTAGACTCATCTACGAGTGTGGAATAGTGTCGGATATCTTTTCTGGTAAGAAGCCATTGAGTAAGAAAGAACTAATTCGACAAATGAAGGCGTCCATGGCTATGCAGCTTGTGGCAAAAGAGAGAGGAAAACCGACAGTAGCTGGTACAGCAAAACTCATAGGTGTTCACCGGGACACATTGTATGAGTGGATGAAGGAGTTTGACGTAGATTTTAGTCAAATCCGTAGACAGATGATAGTGGATAAGGAAACTGGAGATGCTGCTGGAAAGCCTGCATATCTCATTGGAGAAGCTTTGGTGGGCGAGGGAGATGAAGTTGCACATATCGATTTGTTAATTGGAGATAAGAATGGTCCTGTTGGTGAAGCCTTTGCCTCTGGTATGTCGAATTTGTCAGCGGGGCATACTCCTCTACTTGCTGTGATAAGACCAAACCTTCCCCCTAAACCTCACACTCTTTTGGTTCCCAAGGTAACAGTTAAGAACCTCGATGCAGTGGGGAAGATTTTCGGACCTGCACAAGCAGCAGTGGCGAAGGCTGTTGCTGACTCTGTAGAGGATGGGGTTGTCCCGAAAGATAAGATTGAAGACTGGGTCATTGTGTGCAGTGTATTCATCCACCCTAATGCAAAGGATTACCGCAAAATATACCAATACAATTATGGTGCTACAAGACTGGCTTTAAAGAGAGCGTTGACGCGATACCCGTCACTCGACAAAATCATATACGATAAAGATAGGGCGAGACATCCCATAATGGGCTTCAAAGTACCTCGTCTATGGCGTCCACCTTACCTGCAAATCGCATTAGACATACCGAGTTTCGAAAGGGCTAAGAGAATTATACAGGAATTGCCTGAGAGTGATCGAATTATATTGGAAGTTGGCACCCCTCTCCTGAAGAAGTATGGTGTAAGAGTCATAAAGGATCTGAGAGAGGTTGCACGGGATGTATTTGTCATCGCAGACTTGAAGACTTTAGATGTTGGGAAAGTAGAAGTAGATATGGCTTTCGAAGAAACTGCTGATGCAGTTGTGGCTGCGGGAGTAGCGGCTAAGGAGACTTTAAACCATTTCATCTATGAAGCGAAAAAACTGGGCATTTATGCCGTAGTTGACATGATGAATGTCAGCGATCCAGTTAAACTGCTCCGGTCGCTGAAGGAGTTGCCCAATGTGGTAATTCTGCATCGTGGTATTGATATGGAAACTGGAAGAACCCATGGTTTGGAGCGTATACAGAAGCTTAAACAAGCTTTCGCAGGTCAGAAATTCTTGGTTGCAGTTGCTGGTGGCATAAGACCTGAGACTGCAAGAGAAGCTTTGGAGAAAGGCGCTGATATTCTGATAGTTGGTCGATACGTGACTCAATCCAAAGATGTAAAACGTTCAGCAAGGGAATTCTTAGAGTTGACTAGGGTGATGGCAGAAGATATAGATCTCTACAGGGTTCACGTGGAATAGACAGGCTATCAGGGAAGAATCATCCGTCGCTAATAGGCATTGGGAGAATGAACCCAAGTTTGCGTGGGCGTGTTTACGTTTGCGTTTAACCTAACAACACATGTGAATATGCGAAAAGGAACTGTGGGATATGGAATTAATCATTTTGGGTTCGGGGGGATCGACAACGATACCTAGACCGGGATGCCAGTGTAGAGTCTGCAATGAGGGTAAAGTCAAGGGAATTCCGTATACCCGTTCTGGATCTTCAATGTTCATTTCAGACATAAATCTACTTTTTGACACACCTGAGGAGATTGCTTCTCAACTGAACAGAGAACAAATCATCCAGATTGATTTCATCTTCTATACACATTGGCATCCAGACCATACATTTGGCATGAGAATAGTGGAGAGAATGTACAAGTTTTGGCTCGACATGTTCGTGAGAGGTAAAAAGCCGAGAAACAGAGTTAAAGTATGTGCCCTAGGTAAAGTCATGGAAGACCTAGAATCCATGGGGTACAAAGGTGGAACATTTTTCAGATATTACGAAAAGTCAGATTTAATCGAAACAGTGAAACTGAAAGACAGCGAACCTTTCAAAATCAGAAACTTCATGATAACGCCTTTCGAGGTTCTAACCACCTATAACTTCTCTACAGTATTTCTCATCCAAGAAAATGACCGAAGAGTTATTTATGCTCCATGTGATGTGAAACCTTTCCCTGAAAGCCCGACACTGAGAGATATAGACATATTGATAATTGGCTCTTTCCACCCAGAAGGTCCGCTAAAGGAGGGAATAGTTATCCCTCAAGACAACGAGCTTAGAAAAGAATTATTTTCATTGGAGGCGATTCAAGAGCTTGCTAATAAACTAAACGCAAAGAAGACATTAGTGACTCATATAGAAGAAGAATGGGGCAGAACTTATGATGACTATAAACAAATGGAAAAAGAATACAACTTGGAATTCGCTCATGACGGAACGAGAATACAAATCTAAGGCCTAAGTGAATCTTCGCTACGTAGCACAAAACGCTGGGCTGGTCAAAGCGATGATAATAAAGGAATCAAAATCCAAGGAACTCTACATTAGTGCATGGATAGAAGGCATGAGACATCTGCACTGGTTTAAGGAGCCTAAGGTTTTTGATTATAACTCTGATGAAATGATGGAAGAGCTTCAAAGAAACTTTGGCAAGCCTGAAAACATTTTTCTCCAAGCTGTAGCAGGACGGAGTAAAAAGGTCATTGGGGTTCTCGGATTGAGGCTTGAGGGAGAGGTTGGCGTGCTGAGAAGGTGGGAACCAGCTGTTCCGCATGCATGCACAGAAAGGATGACTTTGACGAGGCTCGATCACGTAGAATAATAGTCTTGAGCAGAAAGCGCGCACAGACATAATAACTTCTGTCGCACCTTGCTATTTGAACATCACTAATTTGAGGATTTGTCCAGTTGAAGAAAGTAAGTGGGTTCATCAAGTTGATTCGACCCAACAACTGCCTGCTGATGGGAACTGCGGTTGTAGTTGGGGCAGCCTTGGCAGTCGGAGGACATGTACCAAATTATTCCCAAGCACTTCTCTTGGGTTTTACCACAAGTTTCCTCTTATGTGGTGCTGCCATGGTTGTGAATGATTATTATGACCGAGAAATTGATGCAATAAATGAGCCAACGCGACCAATCCCGGAAGGAACAATTAGTCCCACTGAAGCGCTCGCATTTGCTTCAGTTTTGGCATTTACGGGTTTTCTGGCAGCTGGGCTAACTGGCATGGTTCCAAATCTACAATGTTTAGCTATAGCTTCTATCTCTTGGATAATTACGGTTTTATACGTGACTAAAGGAAAGAAGACAGGTTTGCTTGGAAACTTTATGGTTAGTAGTTGCATAGCGATTCCCTTTATTTATGGAGCTTATGTGGTTGAGGTTGGCGTTTTGTCGACGACAGCGATATTTGTCGCTATCGTTTTCCTCTCAAACACTGGACGTGAGATTACCAAAGGAATTGTGGACATCCAAGGAGACAAAAGTGGCAATATTAGAACCGTAGCAGTTATGCTTGGAGAGAGAAATGCGTCGATTGTTGCTGCGCTATTTTATCTTACTGCTGTTTCGTTAACGCCAATGCCATTGCTTATGGAAATCGTTTCCTTTTGGTATATTCCATTCGTCATTCTTACCGATGTTGGGTTGGTTGCAGGATCTCTACGACTCGTTCTGAACCCTTCTAGGGAAAATGCTAGGAAGACGAAAAACCGGAGTCTGTTGTGGTTCGCTACTGGACTATCCGCATTTATCGTTGGAGCCTTTGGTTGAAGAGTAAAAACCTGATTTGGAGTCGTAGGTTATCGTGTTACTGCTTAAACCTAAACTGGATGAAGTGTGAGTGCTCATTAGCACAATTTAGACAAAACTAACCATAGATTTGGGCTTCGGTTAAAAGCAAACTTTTAGGTTAGATAGTGGAGATTAGAAGAGCGATAGCTATGTCCTTTATACCGATCCAAGAAATCTTAGCAGGCAAACATGAAGATCAACAAGTTGGTGTGCGGGGATGGATTTATAGAAAGAGAGAAAGCAAGAAAACAATTTTCCTGTGGGTGAGAGACGCGACTGGGGTAATTCAAGCAATCGTTAAGGAGGGGGCATCAGCTTGGAAAGAGGCACAAGAGATAACGATCGAATCTTCTGTTGCTCTGCATGGAACTGTAAGAAAGGATGACCGTGCTCCAGGCGGGTACGAAATTCCCACCCAAAAGATGTCCATTCTCGGTCTAGCTGAGACTTTCCCAATTACGAAGGATGTAAGTGTGGAGTTTCTTCGAAATGTCAGGCATTTGTGGTTGAGGAGTAAAAAGATGAATTTGATAATGAGAATAAGGAGTGAAGTCTTAGGATTGATCCATTGTTTTTTTAGAAAGCGCGGTTTCATAGAGATTTCGCCTCCGATGTTCATCACTAGTGCTTGTGAAGGGGGTTCTACTCTGTTCAGCACAAAATATTTTGAAGGAGATTTGTTTCTGACCCAGAGCGCTCAATTATACTCTGAAGTTCTCATCTATTCCTTGGAGAAAGTCTATACTTGTGCTCCTTCTTTCCGAGCGGAGAAGAGTCGGACAATTCGACATCTTTGCGAATACTGGCATGTTGAACCGGAGTGGGCTTTTGCGGACATGGATGATGTTATGAGCATCGAAGAGGACCTCCTAAATTATGTCTGTCACGAGATAGTTGAGCAGTGTAGCCAAGAGCTTCAGCAGCTAGGTGTCAAGGCTGAAAAGCTTCTGGAAGTTAAGAAACCTTTTCCACGGATCACCTACAAAGAAGCAATTGAGAGATTGCAGAAGAAAGGGTTTGATTTGGAATGGGGAGAAGATCTGGGATTTGATGAAGAGAAAGAGTTAGCTGAAGATTTCAAAGGGCCTTTCTTCGTCTTTGACTATCCAAGAGAGATTAAAGCTTTCTACTGCAAGACCTACAGGGACAAACCTGAAATAGCTATGTCAGTCGACATGTTGGTTCCGAAAGTTGGTGAGTTGACAACTGGTGGAGCCAGGGAAGACGACAAGGAAAAGCTAATCAAAAGGATAGAGGAGTCAGATTTACGAGTTGAAGACTATAATTGGTACATCGACTTGCGAAAATACGGAACAGTGCCCCATGTGGGCTTCGGACTTGGCGTAGAAAGGTTGCTCATGTGGATGCTCGATCTAGATAATATAATAGATGCTATTCCGTTTCCAAGAACCATTAGGAGATTCTTCCCTTAATCTTTCTTGATCAATCTTAGCATGTTGGTTTCAACTTTCCTTTTAAGCATCTCTCTTCTACTTTAGATTAAGTGCCTGCTGTGAAATACCAACTGGGCAAACCCAAGAAACGGGTCCCGAGAACCAATAATTTGTGGATACTGAATCTTCTCGAAGACTCTAGTCTTGTCAACGAGCTCAATGACAACAGAGACATATGGACAACAAGGCAATCTAGCAGCGGTCTATGTGTAGTCTGCAAAGGTTCACGAATGTTATGCGGAAAGACACGATGCCCTGTTATGCTTCGAGTGAACTCCTTTGTGCGGTCTGTTCCACTCATAAAGAGCTTAGATATCTCTGGAGCTTCTCCCCCGAGTGTATTTGTTGGTCGAGTCGGATATCCATATGTCTATGCGGGTCCCTTGGTGCCACCGGTTCATGAGGATACAAGCCTCTATGATTTGCCAGAGCTGTGGTTTGGGAAGACTATCGACGAAATCGTTGGATTCCGTTCTATGCTTATCCGAGGTAAGCACCGAGTGCACGTGAGGCGATTTGAAGAGGCTGGTAAAATATTAGATGTTACTCGTGAGTTGGCTTTAGCTTCAAGAGCGACGGATGTGGAGCTGTCTTTGAAGAAGCGTCCTCGCGGTCTTATTGTTCTCAATGATGATGTTCAACCATTTGGGCCATCTGCACCTATTAGGGATCTACGGATGCGTTCGGTTCACTGGGATCATCAACTTGAAAAAGCACATTATGATACTGACCTAAGAGCTAATCCTGCAGTCTTAGAGCTCTACAACAAAGGTGTGATGGTAACAAAGATTCAGAAGGCTTTCAGCGTTGGAGCCTTTGGTATTAAACGACAGAGAAGATTGGTACCTACCCGTTGGAGTATAACAGCAATAGACAGTATGATTTCCAAAGGTATGATAGAAAGGGTCAAGGAATTTCCACTGATTGATAAATATCGACTCTACGAATCTTCCTATCTGGACAACCAATTTGAAATCTTAATGATACCCGATGCTTGGAGTTATGAAGCCATTGAGGCTTGGTATCCAGGAACTGTGTGGAATCCTGGAGGAAGAAATGTTGTGATGTTTGGGGACTGGGAGGGATATGGGGGGCGATCGACATATGCTGAAATTGGAGGTTGCTATTATGCGGCACGGTTAGCTGTCTGTGAACTCTTGACCAGGGAACAGCGTCAGGCATCTGTCGTAGTTTTGCGGGAAGCAAGACCAGGTTATATTATGCCTGTTGGAGTGTGGCAGGTGCGGGAGAACGTGCGAAATGCCATGGGGAACCTGCCTGAAAAATTTGATACCCTTGATGAGGCGGTGAGGCAGATTTCCACCCAGTTTCGTATTCCCTTAGAGCAGTGGATAAACAAGAGTAGATTGATATCCTGTGCTAGAACACAGAAGAAGATCTCTCAATATATCTAATGCTCTCTCTGCCTACGTCAATGCATGCAATCGGGAACCTACAAAATCTACAATCGAAACAGAAGCACACAGACAAATCAGCAACATTCTAAATTACGCATGGCAACTCAAGAAAAATGGCAGAGCTGATTCAACCATAGAAACAGCCATAGCACGACTCAAACGACTCACAGCACTAT
>DAOWHM010000103.1 GCA_030641425.1 Candidatus Bathyarchaeota archaeon
AAAGAGGGAGACATCTTGGTCACGACTATGACTGACCCTGATTTCGTGCCCTACATGAAACTTGCAGGAGCTATCGTTACTGACAAGGGGGGAGTCACTGCCCACGCTGCAATTGTAAGCAGAGAACTTGGAATCCTCTGCGTAGTTGGAACAGAAAACGCGACCAAAGTGATGAAAACGGGAAGAGGATACACTGTGGATTCCAGAAATGGCGTGATCTACGAAGGTGTATATAAAGCGCCTGAACCAGCTAGTTCAGCAACTGCTGGAATTGGACAAGTATCCCTTGCACAGTCTGCGCCTATAACTGCAACAAAGATTTTTATGAATCTTGGCGTTCCAGAAAAGATCGACGACTACAAAGACTTGCCTTTTGAAGGCATCGGACTGATGCGCATTGAATTCATCCTCGCGAGTTACATCGGTGAACACCCATTGCACCTTCTGGAAAAAGGTGAGGGAGAAAAATTTGTTGATAAACTTGCAGAAGGAGTGGCCAAGGTTGCCAGAGCGATTCAACCCCGACCTGTGGTTGTCAGGTTTAGTGACTTTAAGACTAACGAATACAGAGGTTTGAAAGGCGGCGAGAAATATGAAATTGTTGAAGCCAATCCAATGCTTGGTTGGCGAGGAGCAAGCCGCTACATAAGCCAATGGTATAAAGAAGCTTTCAAACTGGAATGCCGTGCTATCCGCAAATGTCGTGAAGAATGGGGACTTAAGAACATATGGGTCATGTTTCCAGTGATAAGAACTGTCTGGGAAGCCAAGAAATGCTTGAAAATCATGAAAGGAGAAGGACTGGAAAAAGATAGAGATTTCAAGATATGGTTTATGGCTGAAACTCCTTCGATAATAATAATGGCTGACGAGTTCTCCAAACTTTGTGATGGCTACTCAATCGGATCAAACGATCTGACCCAAGGAATTTTAATGATTGACAGGGATTCGGAGAGACTTGGAAAAATGGGCTATTTTGACGAGAGGGATCCTGCGATCAAACGCATAATTGCGCACTTAATCAGAGTAGCCCACGAAAACGGAGTTACTGTCTCCATATGCGGCGAAGGCCCTTCGAACCTTCCAGACTTCAGAGAGTTCCTAGTCCGTTGTGGAATAGACAGCATCTCAGTCAACAATGACGCGGTAATAAACACTCGACAACACATAGCAAGTATTGAGCAGAAAATTCTTTTGGAGCATGCATTGGGGAATCGGAGATCTGAGAAAACCCGGCATAGAGAGGTTGCCTTTGACTTCGAATGAATAACTAGTTGAAACTCGAAGCTTCTTCACTAAAATATCTCATTACGGATCGCATCGCTAATGCCATCTTCCACTTTTGAATTCGATCAATCGATACTGGTAGAAGAGATACGAAAGAGGGAGGTTAGACTAGTCTTTTTACAACTCCCTGAAGGTTTAAAGACCTATGGTCCCAAGTTGGCTAGCATTATTGAAGAGACGGGTGCCACCGCAATCATCTCGGCCGATCCATGCTATGGCGCTTGTGATTTGGCCTCCGTTGAAGCTGAAAGGGTTGGAGCCGATCTCATTGTTCATTATGGACATAGCAGTATGACGTCAAATACTACGCTTCCCACACTTTACCTAGAGGTAAAAGCAAAAGCCTCTGTTAAAAGAGCTGTTAGGGAGGCTATCCCACTTCTTGAAACTTGGAGAAAGATCGGTCTAGTAACCACCGTCCAACATGTGCACAAACTAGATGGAGTTAGAGCAATGTTAACGGAGGTTGGCAAAATCGTCAAGATTGGAGATGCTGAAAAGTTGAAGTATGCTGGTCAAGTTATCGGTTGCGATTACAGCAATGCCAAAGCAGTGTCCAGGTATGTAGATGCATTCCTCTTTATCGGTGGAGGAAAATTCCATCCGATAGGAGTCGTGTTGGCAACAGGTAAGCCTACGGTAGTAGCTGATCCCTTTGAAAAGCGAGCGTTTAAGATGGAAACTGAGACCTCAAAGCTTCTAAGAAAACGATGGGCAAGTATTCGAGAAGCCAAATCTGCTGAAGAGATAGGTATACTAGTAGGATTGAAGCCTGGGCAGAAAAGAATTAGCGAAGCCTTGAAGATGAAAAAACTCGTTGAGGATACTGGCAAAAAGGCAATATTACTTGCTATAAGAGAAATTACTCCGGAGGCTTTAATGCAGTTCCCAACGATAAGCGCATTCATAAATACAACCTGTCCCAGATTGTCTCTTGATGACGCTGGAAGATTCCACTCACCCTTACTTACACCCAAAGAGGCACTTGTTACTCTAGGAAAGATGCAGTGGGAGGAACTATGCAAAGAAGGCTGGTTCGAAAACTAGACTTGACAAGAGCTCTATCAAAGGTCGAGCCAAATCCCTCACCCAAAGCTCACCTAGAACAGTACACAATTACTCCTAAAGCAGCTGCAGAGATTCTGTATTTGGCGGCATATACATATGATGATATAGTTGACAGAAACGTAGTGGATTTGGGTTGTGGAACAGGAAGACTCGCCATTGGCAGCGCACTCCTGGGAGCCAACGAGACAGTTGGTGTAGACATAGACGGTATAGCAACTAGGAGAGCGTTCTTCAACGCTGAAAGACTAGGAGTTAATAATGGGACTCAATGGTTAACAGCTGATGTTAACGCTGTCAGAGGGTTTTTCGATACGGTCCTACAGAACCCTCCTTTCGGAGTACAGAAAAGAAAGGCAGATCGGATATTTCTTAAGAAGGCTCTTGAGATAGGCAATCACATATACTCACTGCACCACAGCAGTCAGGAAAATCGTAAGTTCGTCAGGAAGATGGAAATGTCTGAACAACGATTACTGCCAGTTTCTCCTTCTCCCTTCTTGAAGAATTTCATTTTGGAACATGGTGGGGAAATAAGGGGAGTGTACACGCTGATGATGGAGACCCCATACATGTTCAAGTTTCATAAGAGGAGGCTGTACAAGTACACTGCTGATCTTTATGTTATAGAACAGTCAGCTTGAGCACGTCCAGTCTTTGCAGCTCTCAATATGGTAAATGTGTTGCATGTTTTGTCATCGATGTATATCTTGAATTTCATGTAGTCTACACGCGGTATCTCAAAATATCTCTAAGTGGGGCTAACCATTCCCTGAGGGATTGTACTATTAGTGAGTCTCGTCTTCGTGTGTTTTGTACAATCTATTGTGGGAACAGAGGCAATCATCTCTTCGTCAGGTATGATAACCCTCTCTATCTCCTTCAGAGCTAAATCCGGATTTCAGCAATATTCCAGAGTTTCGAATGTTGTTACTGGTTCGAACGCTCTTGATCTATGGGGCAGAGTTAGCGCATCTGCGCGAATTATGCTTATGGAGAATGTGTCTTCCTATCTCTTTTGTGTCCCACGCTGAGACATCGCGACCATTTGGTTTTTACGCACCGCTTCAACCACTACATTTTGAAAGCTCAAGGCATTGCCCGCACATTTATTCAGTCTACACAACATTGAGATTAAGCTTTTCTCCTTCGATCAAAAGGTTTATTGAGGAGTATATTGGAAAACTAACAAGCACTTTATCCTGAAACTAACAATGCAGGCTCTCAAGTTGTGCTAAGAAAGAACTGGGAGAAACCATGAAGAAAACTCGATCAAAGAGGCAGAGTGGCCAATTCGTTGTCCCAGGGGATCCTTTAGGAGTAATTGAGGAGTTCATACCAGGACAAGGCACCTACGTGGAGAAGGGGAAGATACATGCGAAGATTAGCGGTCGTACACTTCTGGATATGCAAAATAAAAAAGTCTCCATATATCCCTTAGTTCGTGGAGCAAGAGTACCAAGAATAGGCAGTATTGTGACTGGGCAAGTTTCAAATCTCCTAAGCAAAACAGCAATCATACGGATTTCTAGAATAGGGAAAGAGTCTTTGTCTGGTGTCTTTTCAGGGTTGCTTTATATCTCTGACATAAGTCAGTCTTATGTTGATTCAATTCATGACGCATGCAAGCGGGGGGACATCATACGAGCGAAGGTAATAAGCGTAACAAACCATATATATCACCTTTCAACAACTGACAAAAACCTTGGAGTCATCTATTCCTTCTGTTCCCGTTGTGGGCACATGCTGCAACGGAGGCGTTATAGGATGGTGTGTCCAAAATGCGGAAAATATGAGAAGCGACATGCCGCAATTGATTATGGAAAAGATGTTTCCTAGAGAGATGAGCTTTTATGGAAATTAAAATCTTGAAGAAAGATCGAAATGAATTGAAGATAGAGATTGCAGGTGAAGGTCACACTTTATGCAATGTGGTCCAAAAAGCCTTACTCCAGAATAAGAGTGTAGATTTGGCTGGTTATGACATTCCCCACCCTCTTACAGCTACACCTCTGCTTTATGTTCGCACAAAAGGACGAAGCAAACCAGAAGCTGTTCTGCGGAAAGCGGTTAAAGGAGTGCAAGAAGACACGAAAACATTCAGGTCTGCTTTGGACAAAGCATTAAAAGATTGGCAGACGTAGAAGTTAGTAGGTGCCCAAACGTTTCTTAACCACCAAAAGAAGAGATGTGAAAGCATCAACAACATCATCACATCTTACCAGCAATTCAACACTTTCAGTCAATGTTATGAAGTTTTGAAGCCATGCATAAGCCAGCAATGCTTCTGCAGCATCTGCGAGTTTGTGACGAGTCACTCTTGAAGACATGAAATCTCTTAGTCCTGCTTGCTTCATAGCTTCAGACAGAGTCTGACCATCAACTTTCGCTCCTGTTGGCTTCCCATATTTGCAGGAGAGATAGAGAGAGTACATTAGATTAGTGCAGGCGTCACCAAGGGCTGCTAAGCTATGATCATTCATGATCTCCTCCAGAGTTTGACACATGGGAGCAAAGGAGAACCGTTTCTTTCTCGCTAAAGGCGACATGTTACACTTTCACTATTCCTCGCTGATGTCAACACAGGTAATAATGTTTTTTTATAGCCTATGATAGGGATAAGGTAGGTTGTGGTATGTGGCAACTGGAAAACTTCGTTTCATCAAGCCAGAGATTAGAATCGTCGGTGTTGATGATGGTTTTTTTATCCCTCACACTCGAGGCAAGTGTGA
>DAOWHM010000062.1 GCA_030641425.1 Candidatus Bathyarchaeota archaeon
CAAAGTGATAGTTAAACAGGCGATAACGAGCTTCTCCACTTTAGCCAACTACACTCCCCTTCTCAGAACATACAAACCTTTTACTCGGAGAGTCCTTTTTATAATTTCAGGAAGAATCTTCTATGAAGTTACCTTGCTAGCAGGGGGTCTTCTGAAAGCATAGGTCAATTGTGCACGGCATGCATACACTATCATAACATCAAAAAATTCCGCCCACATTGAGTCTAAGATTGTCTGATGAGTCTAATAGACTATAGAGTGATGAAATTCATTTCTTAAACTGAAGCAAAGTCCTCTATTGTCAGGCGCTTTTATACCTCAGGCTCAAATCCCCCTCGGGGCTCCAAACATTAGCTTTTTTCAGTAGAAATGCATTATTTCCTTGGTTAATACACGCTTTAAAATCTACCGAGCAATTGTCTGTCGTGCTGAAGTTAAAGCACTTTCAGTCAACTCTCCCAAGATAATAATCCAATTTGTTCGCTTGATTTAAATATGCTGAAAGTGAAGATGTTCCATATTCCATTTATTAGGAGAAATCAGCAATGGCAACTACGGAAGAAATAACAGAAACGGGAGAAGAAAAGCCCCTTGACGCGCCTCGAAAACAAGTCTACGAATGTTTAGAAGATCTACCAGGTGTAGGTCCAGCCACTAGCATAAAACTCCAAGAAATGGGTTTCCACACGATTGAGTCACTTGCTACAGCAACCGCCCGTGAACTTGAACCAGCAGGCATCGGCGAAAGGAAAGCCTTAGATGTCATCCGTCTCGCTCGAGGAACAATAAGTCTCTCCTTCGTTAGAGCCGACGAACTCTTAAAGCAACGTCAAAGCATCCTACGTCTTACAACAGGCAGCAAAATTCTCGATGATCTTGTTGGTGGGGGACTCGAAACTCAATCCATAACTGAGTTCTACGGGGAGTATGGAAGCGGGAAGAGCCAAGTTTGTCATCAACTCTGCGTTAATATTCAATTACCCCCGGAAAGAGGCGGATTAGGTGCTGCTGCTCTCTACATCGACACCGAGAACACATTCCATACCGAACGTATAGTATCCATGGCACAAAGCTTAGGACTAGAAATTGAAGATGTTGTTAAGAACATCATCGTCGCTGAAGCATTCACTAGTGACCATCAAATCTTCCTTCTTGAAAACGCAGACAAAATAATCAAGGATAACAACATCCGTATTATCATCGTCGACTCGCTTACAGCACATTTTAGGAGTGAATACGTAGGTCGAGAAACCCTCGCTATGCGCCAACAGAAGCTGAATAAGCACATGCACAAGTTAATCCGTTTATCTCGAGCCTTCAACACCATCGCAGTAGTTACAAATCAGGTGATGTCTAAGCCTGACGTGTTCTTTGGTGACGCTGTCCACCCTATTGGAGGCCATATTGTAGCACATACCAGCCACACTAGATTGTACCTTAGGAAGTCTGCCCGTGGACCGGTGAGAATCGCCCGTTTAGTTTCCAGCCCTTATCTTCCTAATGGTGAAGCTATCTTCAAGATAACTGAAAATGGAGTGGAGGAAGTTGAGGAAGGAGATGAGAAAAAAAGGCGTTGAAGATGGCTTTCCCTAAAATCCTTGTAACTCGCTTCTTTCAACTCATCAATAACCGTCAATTCACTGAAGCTCAAAGGCAGCTTCAACGTTTAAAAGAGGAGATTCAGAGGACGGAGTGGAATAATGGCTACTATCGAGCCCTCGCAGGATTATATCATGCAGGAAAAGGCAATGGAAATAACAACACATTCCTTTCAACCCTCAAGGAGGAAAACGTTGAAGCACTAGAACAACATAAGAATGACTTTCTGAAACATATCCACAAGAGATTTCACGATGATTTCGATCGAGGTTTCTTCTCAGCTTGGTCTGACTACACAAGGTTATTGATAGAAGTAAGAAGGGAACAAAAGCCTGAGGTTGAATCTTCAGGTCAAACTAGTATTATCCAGTACTCCTCTGTCAAGGAATCTGTGTGATGTTGAAACTTAGGTTAGAGAACTCCAGCCAACTCAATGTTATCGATTTGTTGGCATTCATACATGTGTAGCCTTCAGGGATCCCTGTAAGGATTATTGTGTAGTTTCCAGGTGATAACAGAGCCATCTTGAGAGACCCTGATTCTGTAGTTACATTCTGGACTATTTGACCATTACTATTCTTGGCAGCCACCCAGAATTGTTGGTCGTTGTACAAGTTTGGAGTTGTGGCGTGATATATGCCGACTGAGATAGAGGGCATCAATAGTGTAACGAATAAGGTCCAGGAGACAAGCCATGCGAAGAAGTAGATTCCGATTCCTTGTGTCATTAGCTTCTTCTGTTTCTCGATCCTTCCGAAAAATTTGAATTTCAAAATGCGGAAGGTGGCCATGTAGAAGAGGAGGGAGAAAGAAAGACCTGTTAAAAGTGTGTAGATGTTGCTCACTTCAGTTGTTACTGCAAAATATACGTATAAACCGCTTGAGATCCCTATAATCAAGCCAAGCATGGCTCGTGTCCAGTAGATCTGTGTTAGTGGTTTCATATGATCAGCTCATGCAAACTGATTTTCTTTATACATTCAATGACCCATAATTTAAGGTTTTGACATTGTTGAGTTGTATCTAGAAACTCTTAAGGAGTTCAGAAGCAGTACTCTGTCTAAAGTGAGAGAACTGTGCAGAGAATACTAACAAGTTTCGATGTGGCAGTGGTTGTCTCAGAACTTAGTGAGCAGCTCAAAGACGCTCGTATACAGAACATATATCAACTTAATAGGAAGACGTTAATCCTGAAACTGCATCGGCCTAACTGTCCAAGCTTACACCTTCTCATCGAAGCAGGCAGACGCTTTCACCTTACGTCTTATGTTCTTGAGAAACCTCAGAAGCCGCCAGGGTTCTGTATGGCTCTCCGTAAATATCTCAAGAATGGCTTCATCACGGATGTTAGCCAGCAAGAGTTCGAACGCGTTGTAACCATCAAAGTCAAGGCTAAGATGGGAGAATACAGCTTGGTTGTGGAGTTTTTCGGAAAGGGCAACATTATCCTTGTAGACCCTCAAAACTTCATTCAGCACGCCTTGACATTTAAAAGAATGCGTGACCGAAATGTCTTAAGAAAGGAACCTTTTCAGTACCCTCCATCAAGCGGAAAGAATCCTTTAGGGTTAACACTCAAGGACCTTAATGAACTCAAGAAATTCAAGGAATTAGATGTTGTAAAAGCGTTAACGAGAACCTTGAGCATCAGCGGCATGTACGCTGAAGAGATTCTTGTCCGTGCTCATGTAGACAAGAACGAGAAAATCGAATGTTTGGAGAATACAGATTTCGACAAGATATACTCCGCCATTCGTGAACTCTTCACGCATATTGAGACATCGGAATATAACCCAAGTATTGTAATCGACGAAAAGGGTAGATGGATCGATGTTATTTCAGTCTCACTGGAGAAGACAAAGAAGTTGGAGTTGAAGAGATTTGATAGTTTCAATGAAGCTTCAGACGAGTTTTACGCTAGAGCAACGGTCAGTGA
>DAOWHM010000061.1 GCA_030641425.1 Candidatus Bathyarchaeota archaeon
CTACTGTTCCAGTTAACATCGGCTTGGAGGGTAAGCAACAAATCCTTGATCTGTCTGAGATGAAAAGAATTCTCAGTGAAGCAACCATAATCTCCTTAGGAGTATGTGGCTGCAGAAAGGACTTAGGTCGTTGCGATTCTCCTTTAGATGTATGTTTAAGTTTGGATAAGGAAGCAGAAGTCGAAGTGGAGAAGGGATTAGCAAGAAAGGTGAGTTTGAGAGAAGCGCTTGACGCCCTGAGGCGCTCTCACAACGCTGGACTCGTCCATTTAGCCTACGTCTTCAAAGGAAATGACAAGCCAGAAGTTATATGTAGCTGCTGTTCCTGTTGCTGCCACTCCATGAGTGCACTCGTGAGATTCGGCATACCTGAAGCAGTAGTGGCGTCGAAATTCATCGCAAAACAAGACGTGGACACATGCGTAGACTGTGGCACCTGTGTTAAAAGATGTCAGTTTAAGGCAAGATATCTTCAAGAAGGGAAGTTGGTTTATGATTCAGCCAAGTGTTTTGGCTGCGGGCTTTGTATGAGTACATGTCCCACTAAGGCCATCTCTCTAGCGGAGCGTAGCTAACAGCTTAAGAATCTCTGAAAGGGATTTGATGCGTCTGATGTGCCCGAAGCAGAGGCTATGATATCATGTTGAGAAAACTTCCATCGAGAGGAGAATTCAGTTTGAGGTCACAACTTATATCATTCTTGGGTCTCTAACTTAATAGGAGAATTTCGTTTGCAACCGCGAGTTCTGTTTCCTTTCACTGCAATCGTGGACTTGGACAAGCTTAAGCTTGCGATGATCGTGAATGCAGTCAACCCTGATATTGGTGGGCTACTTATTAGGGGTCCAAAAGGGTCTGGAAAGACGACTGCTGTTCGAGCTCTAAGAGATGTTCTGCCAAAGATCCGAGTCGTGAAGGATTGCGCTTTCAACTGTAATCCCGCTGACCCTTCCAATATGTGCAAACGATGTAGCATAACTTATCAAAAGAGAGGCGATTTTGAAGTTGAGGAAAGGAAGATGCGGGTGGTTGATCTTCCATTAGGCGCTACGGAAGACAGAGTTGTTGGAAGCATAGATATTCAAAAAGCGATAAAACATGGCATAGGCGCGTTGGAACCTGGAATTCTTGCTGAGGCAAACCAGAACATACTCTATGTAGATGAAATCAACTTGCTGCCAGACTATATTGCTGATGACTTGCTAGATGCGGCTGCAACCGGTTGGAACGTTGTTGAGAGGGAGGGAATATCCGTGAGTCATCCTTCACGTTTCGTCTTTGTGGGAACGATGAATCCTGAAGAGGGACAGCTTCGTCCTCAACTCCTAGATCGGTTTCCAGTGTCCGTAACGGTCGGAAGGATCACATCGGTTGAAGAAAGGATGGAAGTTGTGAAGCGGAACATGGAGTTCCAAGCAAACCCTGAAGCCTTCACTAAGAAGTTCAGAGAATCTCAAGGAGATTTAATGGGAAGAATTTCAGACGCAAAAAGAAACCTCCATAATGTGGTGATACCGGATAAGCTTCTCGAAGCCATATGTGCGACTTGTTTGAATCTGAAAGTTGACGGTTTGCGTCCTGATATTGTCATAAGTAAGGTTGCAGTCACTCTCTCAGCCTTTGAAGGAAGAGTAACTGTTTCGTTGAAAGATGTTCTCATAGCCTCAGAGCTAGCCCTGAACCACCGTACAAGAGAAGGAGGGTTCCTCGAACCAGCAACTCCCGAAGAAATAAGTGAGACACTCCTTGCTGCAGCGAAATCTGTAGGATACAAACCTGAAGAGAAGGGACGGAGAACAGACAGGGGAGAGATGGCGGGAGAGAAAGATAAAAAGAAAAAGAAGAGGGAGGGTCGAGCTTTTGTTTTCGTTAAAGGCAATGCAAGCAAGAAACTTGAAGAGCTCTTGCAGAAGAACAAGAAGTTGTCTGACCGTTTAAAGTCTATCTCCCAATTCTTCGTAAAAATAAGCAGAATACTAGGTCAGGTGATATTTGCTTTCGGGCTGCGGATGAAGAAGAAGCTCAGTCACATGCCAAGTGTGAAGGCAATTATAAAGAGTGACAAACCTCTGAGAGCAGATCCTGGAGAAGAAGGAAAACAGGTGAGCTTAAAGACGATGAAAGGTAATCCAACTATAAGCTATTCGGTTAAGGCTCCCAAGATGAAGAAAGGGTTCTTTCTGTTTCGATTTTTTAAAGGTTCAACCAAAGATTCCGGATTCCTTTCGAAACTCACTCTGAAAGCCAACAGAGCTCGCAGGGTCACTACGAGTTTCGTTGGAAGAAGAGTAGAAGCTACCACCACTTCTAGTCGGGGACGAGCAAGAGGATGGAGAGTTCCACAGGGGAAACCTAGAGATGTGCATCTTCCTGCCACGATTCGAGCAGCAGCAGCGAGAGAGCAACAGGGAAGAAAGGGAAGGCTTGACACAGCCATCAATATCACTTTTAGAGATGTACGGGAGAAGCTAAGGCGCCACAAAACACCAATGACGATAGTCTTTGTGTTAGATTTGAGTGGCTCTATGATTCTCCGCATCGAAGCCATAAAGAAAGCCATATTGAAGCTGCATGGAGACGCTTACCGCTATCGTGATCGAGTCGGCATTGTAGCTTTGAAAGACACAGGAGCTGTAGTTGCCCAGCACCCTATCACGAACCTACGAGTCGTTGCCAATAAGCTCATAGGGCTCAAAATCAGTGGCTACACGCCTTTGGCTTCAGGGATGTTGAAGGCGTGGGAGGTTTTGAAGGAGTCGAAGAGACGTGATCCTTCAACGATTCCAGTGATGATCCTTATCAGCGATGGAGGCGCCAATGTTCCTTTGGCAAGGAGTTTGGAGACTGGTGAAGTTCGATCCTTTGAGGAAGAAAGGATAATAGTTCGTGATTTTGAGGGTATCGCCATTCATGATGTGATTTCAGTCTCCAAGATGATAAGGAGAGAAGGAATTCACACAATCGTGATTAATACTAATCCCCACATTATGGGACGCGAAACATATGGTTCCGTAGTCACGGAAATGATAACTGCCAATACCAATGGTAGACTTCATTCCGTTGGAAGGTTGCCCAGTGAACCTGCTTTGGTTGAGAATATTATAGAAAAAATAGCGGAGGATCAGCGCTTAATTGTGCTTGAAGCCTCCTCAAAAATGTTTGACTAAGCTTCTGTCTTTGTTATTCTTTGGTCAAACACCTTCCGTAGTAGAGAGATGGAGAGATAGCCATTTGCCGTGATAGTGTCGTGAAACTCTTTCTCATCGAATTTTTCTCCCATCTTTTGTTTCACTTCTTCTCGCAGCTTCAAGATTAAGTGTTTGCCGAGTAAGTATGAGAGTGGATAGCCAGGTGTTTGGGTGTAGCGTCGAACCTCTGCTGTTGCACCTTCCTTTGACATCCCCACCTCATCCGTTAACATTTTGACAGCTTCCTCGAATTTCATTTCACCACGAGATAGTTTGATGTCCACGATTATTCTTACAGCACGCCATACTACATCGTTGACTTGGACTAGTTTGGATTCTAAGCCAGTTACGAATCCATGTTCCATCATCATCTGCTCGCAGTAGTGAGCCCAGCCTTCAACTGTTTCAGCATTGTCACCCAGTATGTGTATGAGAGAGCTTCTGTTTGAGATTGATCCTTGGAGAAAGTGCCCTGGATAAGCTTCGTGAACGGCGGTGTTCCGGATACTAGCGTAGTTTAAGTGACTTCCAAGATTGGCAACGTCTTTTGGGCGAGTGACTACATAGACTCCAATCATGGGCTTATCAAATCTTGAGGGCATCATCATCGCGGCGAAAGGAATAAGAGGCGCGAGAAAAGCTGGTGTTTCTTCGACAACAAGTTTGTCTTCCTTATGAACTGTGGTGATGTTGTTATTTATGATGAATTGCTTAGCTTCTTCCATTGCGTCCCGGGTTATTTGAAGAGCTTCTTTAAAGGTTTTGGGAGCATTCTTCTCTATCTCCTTCATTACATCTCTGGCACTTTTACCTGGAGAGATCTGTGCGGCGATACGAGCTCTTTCTTCTTTCATTTCTTTCAGGTATTTATAACCAAGCTGTAGAATTTCATCTGAGCTCATGCCGAGACCTCGTAGTTCCAAAAGCTTCACAAATTTCTCCTTACCGAGAGCCCAATCCTCAATGGTTTTGGCTTTGAGATCATCAAGCCAACGCATATGTTCTTGAAATGGCTGCATTAAATTAGCAGCGGCCTTCAATAGTCTTCCATGAAGTTCCTCTGGAATCTTACCTTTCGTTGCACTGGCAATGAACTGAAAAAGCCCGGGGATCTGTTTTGCTGACTCTATCGCGACTTCCGTCCATAATTTTACAGGCTTTGAATGCTCAAACCTTGACCTGAACTCTTCCAAAAATTTTGGTAGCTTCTCGAGTCTGCCAATAATCGCGTCGATACGTTTTTCCAAAGGAGCATAATCTCTCGTTATCATAGCAAAAAATACCCCGCCAATTTCATCGAAGGCATCAGGATTCAGTTCATGGATCCGTCTCTCATGAACTTCGAATCTGAATGTTTCGCTGGCCTTTTCCATCACTTGCCAATCTATTTTATTATTTTCATTCAGCGAGTCATAGTTTATCGTCTTTTTCATGCGACCCACAAATTCCTGAAGGAGATCGAGGTTTTCAATCACATGTGTGGTGTCACCTTTCGGAAGTAGGTAGTCATAGGGGTCATGTAATCCTAGATAACTTGCGAAATGGGGGTTCTTTTCAAAAAACTTTTTAAAGAGTTCTTCTTTGAGTGTTTCAAACTTTTGATTAGCGTCCAAATAGCACACCTTAGCGGACAATAAAGGGGTAATCTTAATTAAGCTTTAATGAAGAAGCGTGCGTAGACACTATCCTCGAAAAACATCATAGGCTACATTTGAGTGTGGACGCTTGAGTGAAGATCTATACCACGAATCCTATTTTGAGGGCAGAAGCTCAAATTACTGGTGGACCGTTGGAAGTTATGGGAGTCTGAAGCACTTTCCCCATTGGGAAGAGATTTTAAAACTAATCCGCAGGCTCAAGATCAAGGGTAAGTTACTGGACATTGGGTGTGCCTATGGCTTTCTCGTGGACCTTGCGTCAGACTATTTTGATGCCTATGGGATTGACATTTCAAAGTTTGCAATTGGGAAGTCAAAGGAGTGTTGTAGAGGTGGCATCTCCAGAGCTTCAGCAGTGAATTTACCATTTAAGGATGAGTCTTTTGACGTGGTAACGATTCTTGACACTTTGGAACACATTGTTCCACTAGACCCGTGCTTAAGAGATGTCATCAGAGTCCTCAAGGATGGAGGGACACTTTTTCTACAATTGCCTAACCCTCTCATTTGGAGCCAGTTTTGTGGACGCTTGTGCTCCTATGTAGGATTTAAAGATGAAACCCACATCAATGACTTTGGAGTTAGACAGTGGCGAAAAATATTGGCAAAGCACGACCTGAAACTCCAGAAGGTCTTTGGCATGGTTGCCTTCGCATCTAGGAGGGTGCATTTCCTGCTGAAATCCAGAAAGGTTGCGTCTCTGTTTCCGGAGTTATGGATGATCGCTAAGAAATGTTGAGAACTCTAAATTTCACATGTGTGAGGGAAATCGTGAATCCAAGGCTTCTGGTTTAGGACAAAGACTCTGAAGTAGTTCTTGAAATAGTTAATGTAATTCTTCAACATCCCATTCTTTTTGACTCTTCTTAATGAAGTAAACGCTTTAGCTTCTTTGTTGACCAAGCATTTCCCAACTTTACCCATTTTCAGAGAGAAAACAATATCTTCTGCAATGGCTAGATTCTCGTCAAACTCTCCCACATTATGGAAGACGGATTTTCTGCAGGCACAACTCACTGTGGGGAAGAGGGGGAACCCCAAAAGTGCTGTTAAAGCAGCAATTCCATTCACCAACCTATAATGGAAAAACTTGAAGAGATTGTCCAATACTCCTAATCTTTCAAGACCAACCAAAAATCCTGAAACGCATACAACCTTTGGATCCGTGAAACTCTCAAGCATTTCAGCTATGAAGTTAGAATCCAAAATAGTGTCTGCATCTAAAAAAAGCAGTATTTCACCCTTAGCCCTTCTGGCTCCAGCATTTCTAGCTTTGCTGACACCTCGATCTCTCATGTTAAGTACTTTATCAGCGTACTTCTCCGCAATTGCCTTCGTATTATCTGGACTGTCGCTGTCTACGACAATAATCTCTATAGCGTCCTTCTCAAATCTCTGCTTCGTGATACTTTTCAAGCACCATTCAATATTTTCCTCTTCGCTATATGTGGGCACAATTATTGAAATGAGACAATTTTTGTTTATCATCTGAAGTTCCAGACAGTTCCCTCAGTGGTCTGAATCTATTGTTTGTGCTTAATTTAAGTTTTCAATCCAACAAATTGTGATTAACTCTCAGCAAGAATCTAAACGCTCTTAAATCGCCACGTCACTAAGTTTTAAAATGCTTTCTCCATATATACGGACTATGCAGTCAAGTAAAATCATTGTTTTCATGGGTTCAAGGAGAGACTTCGAATTTGCTTCTCGGATCAAAAAGTTTTTGAAACAAGAGAGTTTCAACGTGAAATGTGAATACATTGTAGC
>DAOWHM010000081.1 GCA_030641425.1 Candidatus Bathyarchaeota archaeon
ATCTCTGAAGGGCTCCTACGATGACATCCCAATGAAGGATGACTACTTCGATCTACTATTAGCCATAGATTTTCCCGAACGAGAAGGTCTAAAAGCCATGCTACAGGAATCTCATAGAGTGATCAAACAAAACGGAACACTGGCAATACTCACACCGACAGCTCTAATACACAAACACATGGACCCAATGACTATCGGAGACTTCGTGGAGAAATTCGAACACGAAACCACAGAAAACAACGAACGGATAGACTACAAACTCCTTCAAGGATTACTGAAAGACTACTACAAACAGATTAAAGAAAGAAAAATCGTTCACATAAGTCTCTTCTTAGCCACAGAACCACGTCATGCACTGTAGAGATCAGTAGATAACACACCCACTTCAAAATAGATGGAAAAGCAAGGAATGTACAGCCAATTATGCTAGAAACATAAGCAACTACGCTTTTACCTGTAAATAAACAGCTTGACATTACACTTTTACTCTAGCCCTATATCAGCATACGTTAAAGCAGACAAAAACCATTAATAGCAACTTTTTCAATGAAACTTTCCCACGGAGTTGCATTCATTTGTCCTATGGAAGCGTGTTTAGAGATGAAACCAAACTCGACATTAACTACACCCCACCAGAACTCCAGCATCGCAACATCCAATTCAAACTACTCAACGAATACTTCCGTCATGCCATAATGACGCCAGGAAAGATGACGCAACGGGTGATCATAACTGGCAAGATTGGAACCGGAAAAACTGTGCTAACTCAACACTTCGGACGGAGCATTACCCGCGAAGCACAGCAACGTCACATCAACCTCCACTACATTCATGTAAATTGCCGCCAAAACAAAGGCAGCTTCTTCCTAATACTACAGAAAATAGTAGCACACTTCCATCCAGGATTCCCAAAACGAGGTTACTCTGCAGAAGAATTACTACAGACTCTGATGCAAATCCTCGACGACCAGAACACCTACCTTATCATAACCCTAGACGAACTAGAATCCCTCATCCAAAATGAGGGCTCCGAACCCATGTACAAACTAAGCCGCATAGAAGAAACCCGCCTAAAGGAGTCCCGACGACTCTCACTCATATGTATTCTTCGCGAACTAAGCTGGCTAAGCAAGCTAGATGCCAGCACAAGAAGCACACTTCAAAACAACATCATCCAACTAGACTCCTACACAAAAACACAACTTCAAGACATCTTGAACGATCGAATAAAATCCGCCTTCAAACAAGGAACTGTTCCCTTTGAAACTGTTATACTCGCAGCTGAATTGGGCGAAGAGGAAGATGGGAATGCCCGTTACGCCATAGAACTTCTCTGGAGAGCGGGCAAGTATACAGATGCCGAAGGCGGCAAAGAAGTTGCTCCAGAACATGTCAGGAGAGCTGCAGGAAGCGTCTACTCAACCATGCGCAAAGATGAGATCTCAACTCTGGATTATCATAAAAAACTCTTTCTACTTGGTATTGCACGACGTTTTCAGCAGACCAGAAGTGCACACATCACTACCGGGGAAGCAGAAGAATCCTATAAGATTGTGTGTGAAGAATTCGATAAAAAGGCACGAGGACACACACAACTGTGGAAATATATGAAAGAGCTTACAACCCTCGGCGTCATCAAGGCAGAACCTTCCCCCAGCAATAGCGTTGGCAAGACAACATTGATCGGATTACCTAGAATTGCAGCTGTAGACTTGGAAAAAGAGCTAAACAACATGCTGAAATCCACAGGCGAGGATACGTCTGATGATAATTGAAGAAGTCTTCTCCTCCAGAGGAAGGGTAAGAATTCTACGTATTCTCTCCGAAATCGGTGAACTAAACATCTCGGAATTGGCAAGACGAGCTGGACTTAACTATGCTACAGCCAAAGTGCACCTGCAGATTTTAAAGGATGCAGGTTTAATAACGCACAAGTCATTTGGTCGCATCCGCATCTTTAGGTTCAACGAAGATAATAGAAAGGCAATCATGATCAGAAAACTAATGGAGGTATGGGAGCAGGAGAACTCCGGCGACTCCAAGGAGGTATAGAATGTGAGTATGGTAGACATAGGCAAGAAACCAACAATATACCGAGAAGCAACAGCTGAAGGCATAATTAAGTTGAAATCTGAAACTCTGAAATTTATCAGAGAAGGAAAAGTTGAGAAAGGGGACGTATTTGAATCAGCAAAGGTTGCAGGAATACTGGCTGCCAAGAAGACTAGTGAGTTGATTCCCCTATGCCATCCTCTCCCATTGTCAAATGTGAACGTTAATGTGGAAGCGAATCACAAATCCGTTGTCGCCGTTAAAGCAACAGTGAAAGCTCATGCAAAGACAGGCGTTGAGATGGAAGCATTAGTAGCAGTTTCCACAGCACTCCTAACAGTTTGGGATATGACAAAGCAATACGAGAAAGATAAGGACGGTCAGTATCCTACGACCGCTATAAACAACATTAGAGTTCTACATAAGGTGAAAAGGAGTGAGTGAGTCCTCACTGAAGCATAAGGCCAAAGCCCCAACAGAACTGAATTTCGCTCTCATCATGTGTAGCACATCCCGCTTCGCAGATCTCAAAGCTGGTAAGACAGTGAAGGATCCTTCAAGCGACCTTGTAGTTGAGGCGCTAAAAAGGTCGGGCAAGAGACTTGTGTCTCGTGTCCTAATTGCTGACGAAAAAAAGATGATAAGTGAAGCTGTCAGAGATGCTCTAAAGAACAGAGATGTGAATACTATTATTGTCTGTGGCGGGACGGGAATAGCGCCTAAAGATGTAACCATAGAAGCAATTGGACCCATTTTGGAGAAAACGCTACCCGGCTTCGGAGAACTGTTCCGCCGACTCAGCTACGACAGCATAGGTTCTCCTGCTATTATGAGTCGTGCGATCGCAGGCGTGGTTGAAGGAAAGGCAATATTTTGCATTCCAGGGAGCTCAGACGCTGTAAAACTCTGTCTCGACAAACTTATATTGCCGGAGACTGGTCACATCTTGAAACACGCTCGGGAGAACTCATGATCAAGGATAACTTCGGACGTCCAGTTCTAAACCTACGGATCTCAGTCACTCAACGCTGTAGTATGCGTTGTCCTTACTGCCATCGTGAAGGGCAAGAGACGAAAGCTGAAGATTCAGCTATTGAAATGGATACCACAGAGATTATTCGAATAGCCAAAGTCGCAATTGAACTAGATATTAGAAAGATTAAGATTACAGGTGGCGAACCACTGCAGAGAGACGACATATTAGATATTGTTGAAGGTATCGCAAAACTACAAGGTCTTCAAGATTTATCAATGACTACAAATGGGACCTTTCTTGCATCTATGGCGAAGGATTTGAAGATCCGAGGTTTGATGCGAGTCAATGTCAGCCTGCCAACTCTAAAAGAAGATGTGTACCGAGGGCTTATGGGCGGTAGCCTAACAGATGTATTGGAAGGAATCCATGCTTCTGTTAATGCAGGTTTGTACCCTGTCAAAATTAACATGGTTGTTCTTGCGGATGTAAACGAGAACGAGGTTTATGACATGATTAAATTCGCTAGAGAAAGCAATGCCTTGTTACAGTTGATTGAATTGGAACCCATAAACCTCAGCCAAACCTACTATCGACAACATCATTATCCACTAGATAAGATAGAAGCTGAACTGACTTCACATGCCTTACGCATAGAAGTTAGGCCAAATATGCAAAACAGGCGCATATATCACCTAACTGATGGTAGAGTAGAGGTTATCCACCCTACTGAAAATACTGAATTTTGCGCCCACTGCACAAGACTAAGAGTGACAAGCGATGGAAAACTGAAGCCATGTCTGATGGCGAATGATAACCTAATAGATGTACTTACTCTTCTAAGGAAGGGAGGAACTGATGAAGAACTCAGAAAACTATTCACCGTCACTTGTCGAAGAAGAGAGCCTTATTACAAGAAGGGAGCAATTCAAGTTACTTAGTGATGAGTTTTAGTATGGCTTTGGTTCGTCTTTTGCCACCAGCAATGTATTCGACTTCTTCTTCACCAAAGCTGAACCACTCAGTGAGACCTGCCGCCATTTGAGAATCGTTCTCAAAGATCACTTTGACATATGGCAAAACATCTTTCTGCGCAGTTGCCACTGAAACGTGCATTCGACGTTTAATCTTCTGACCTATCCCTCTCTTCTTTGCTCTCTCTGCCCGACTAGTTGATAAAGACCTAATTTTCTGAGGAAACCTGAAGGGTATCCATCCAGATGGCTTCGACTTTTCTCTCGTCATCGCCACGCCTGCAGTCATATGATCAAACATGTAGCGCAGAAGTTTCCAATTTCTCGTCCGCCTAATTCTTCCACTATATAGATTAGCTATAGCCAGGGCTTCCATTGCATCTACTAACTCGCTGGGCACATTGAAGTGATATGGAGCGTTCTCATAAATCCATTCGAAGAGCATATCCAAATTGACATCAGCATTATTAGCAGCCTGTTTAGCTTCACGGCAGGTTTTTCCATATAGAACCTGACGTAGTACAGTGAAGATCACATCTTTACGGTCTCTATAAGCTAACCAGGAGACGTCATCATATGTTAACTTCATCTTCCCTTGTGCCAAAGCCTGCAAATCGTTGACTGCTGATCGTACATCCCCCTCACTACGTTGCACAATAAATTTCAAGGACTCTTCATCTGCATCAACACTTTCTCTGGCTACAATCCTCTTCAGATGACTAAGCAATTCGCTAGTTCTTGGCTTCTTGAATTCAATAACTAAATATCTTTTCTTATCCCTGAAGGAGACAAACTTCTTATTCCAGAAATCATTTGCGATTAAAACTATTGGGCAACGAGTGTTCTTTATTATTTTTGTTATGGTTGGGATAGCTCCCCTGTCTACTGTGCCATGTATACCATCCATCTCGTCAAGGAGTATTACTCTTTTTCTTCCTGAGAATCCACCATACTGAGAAGCTGAGCCTGCAAATCGACGTATCTTCTCTTCAGTCCTGTAATCACTTGCATTCTTCTCAACAAGCTCCATTCCGAGATCATTCGCCAACACTTCGATAGCTGATGTTTTGCCAACACCAGGAGGACCATGGAGGAACACTGCTCTTTGCTGTGGGATTCCTCCTTCCCAAGATCTTAGCCATCTTTCAAGAGTTTTAATCGCCTCTTGATTTCCAATAATCTCAGCTAAGGATTTTGGCTTATGCTTCACTGTCCAGGCAAAATGCACTATTGGCTAGCCACCTTTTAGCTGGTAGCCCGCTTCAACAAGATTTGCCAACAGGGCGCTCAGCTGGACTTCTTCATCTGCTCCTTCACCTAACCGGAAGTCTACTTCACCAACAACAATTGCTAGCTTAGTCTTCATGTTTTCAGGTATGTCAATTCGGAAGAGTTCGGTGTGGATCTGCTTTATTATGTCGCTTCCCGCGACACCGTATTTTATGATCATTTCCCGAAGTTTCTTTCTTGCTTCAACGAAGTTGCCTTCCATAGCTGTTTTAATCAGCGAATGTACATCTGCAGGATTAGCTCTTCCAACTACTGAGTACACAATCTCTGAATCCACCGGTTTTCCGAGAGATGCAGCTGCTTGCAGCGAGTTTATAGCTTTACGCAGGTCACCTTCACAAACATCGAAGATCGCGTTTAACCCATCCTCCTGAAGAGTGATATTCTCGCCACTGGCCACTCTCTTAAGATACAGATCCTGTTCCTGCCTTGGCAAGTAGCTGAAACGGAAGGGTGCGCATCTGCTTTGGATGGGTTCAATTATTTTTCCGCTGTAATTAGCGATTAGAATGAACCTGCAAGTCCTAGTATATCTCTCCATAGTTCGTCTCAAAGCTTGCTGAGCATCTCGAGTCATGTTATCGGCCTCATCTAAGATCAGAATCTTGAACGGGATTTCACCGAGAGTACGGACTCGAGCAAAGGTCTTCACTGTTTCACGAACAACATTTATGCCCCGCTCATCGCTAGCATTCAGCTCCATCAAATGCTCCCTAAAGACATCACCGTACAGGTCTCTAGCTAGGCACAATGCCGCTGTTGTTTTCCCGGTTCCTGGGGGGCCCGCGAAGATGCAATGAGGTATGTTGCGAGACTTCGCGAAGCTTGCAAGACGTTCCACGATCTGTTTCTGATCAACCATTTGAGCTAAGGACTTGGGACGATACTTCTCAGCCCACATTTCAAAACTCATCTGTAGGACTCCTTTCACCGTTATAGGATTGCTTGGGCAATAAATAGCTAATGTTTGACGATGAACGCAACTCTAGATGGATGTACCGAATTGTGTGTTTGATGAGATGCAATTGGCTGCTGATTCTGTTGGCTACTCATCTCAAGTTGGACGCTTTATTTGTTGATTATGCTTTAGCGCGCGTTTTTATGTAGGTGACATTAAATGATGGACTTTTGTGAAAAAAAATGTTGTAAATAAACTGGAAAAGTTCGGATTTTAGTGAAATAGGAGATTTTTCAATATTCAACCATGGCGCGCGCGCATCCAACCTCTGTTTCTACATATGCCTATGGCAGCATATGATCCTGCATGCATTCTCCATATAATGTGTTACACTATTGTTGAATATAATGTGATTACTAGCACATCTTTTGGATTTAGTTCAAGCTGTGCTACAATGATTTTTGGAATCACGAACCGACCATGACTACCCAACTTCGCGTTGAATCTTTCTTCAGGCAGATCACCGTCGTATTCTTCGACGGAAACGTCTAAGATTTCGTTTGCCTTCAGTTTGTGTTTCCATCTGATTAATACTGGGATTTGGATTCTATTTCCTTTCTGTAATTTTGCCAGAAACTCTTCTCTTTTGTCCAGTGGCATATTAATCCTCCTTTTCTAGACTTCCTCTGCCTTTCTATGACGTGAGTTAAGCCTTATCCACC
>DAOWHM010000113.1 GCA_030641425.1 Candidatus Bathyarchaeota archaeon
CAAGAAAGTCAACTCGTCTAGACCCACTATAACAATCAGACTGAAGAGATTGATCGATAAAGGCCTAGTTGTTATCAATGGAGGATTGAATATACGTGAGTTTGGGTTCAAGATGGCGCATGTTGGCTTGGAGGTAAAGACTGACGTAACCAGGAGGGAGTTTGAACATTATCTTTTGAACTGTCCTAGGGTATTGCACATCTTCAGAACCCCGGAAAAGGCAAACTTATACTTGGAAGTGTGGGGAGAAGATGACCAGTCGATCAACTCGACGATAGAATCCTTTCGCGATCACCTAAATGTTGATGTTGTTTTTACACACTACTTGGGAACTCCCATTCATGGTGACATAATCATCGACGTCGTACCAAGTGAGAACAGTGAAACGCCATGTGGCTTGAATTGCTCAGATTGCGCCAGGTATCAATACGAATGGTGCGTAGGATGTCCTGCGTCATCAGACTACAAAAATCCTCTCTTACCTGCAACCCATTACTGAAGACTGAGTTCGTACATGAATAATCTCAGTAATGAATAAGACATATTGCTGGAGAGTTCAAAATGGGTGTTCATAATTCTTTAATGCGTAACGTTCGAGGTTTCTCTGAGGAAGAGCTGGAATATTATTCGAGGCAGATTGTTCTCACTGAGGTGGGTCTTGATGGACAGCTCAAACTCAAGAATTCGAGAGTGTGTATTGTTGGTTTAGGAGGTCTTGGTAGTCCCTCAGCGATTCAATTAGCTTCTATGGGTGTAGGTCACATTAGACTGGTCGACCGGGATGTTGTGGAGTTGTCGAATTTGCAGAGACAGCACCTATACAGTGTTAGTATGGTTGGTTACCCAAAAGTCGAGGCAGCTGAGTCAAGGCTGAGAGGATTGAACCCTTACATTGAGATCGAGCCTTTGCCTGTATCATTGAATGCGAATAATGCTGAAGACATTCTTCGCGGAATAGACGTAGTTGTTGATGGACTCGATCACATGGCGCCCAGGTATGCCATAAATAGAGCTTGCATAAAACTCGGTATTCCATACGTGTTTGGTGCAGCTATAACTCACATTGGAAACCTCTCCACGATCATTCCTGGCGAAACCCCGTGCTTAGAATGTTTTCACGTAAATGTGGATGACAGAAACATACCAAGCTGTGCCGTTGTGGGCGTGAATCCATCAATTATCAACATAGTAGCGAGTATTCAAGCCTCTGAAGCGATCAAAATACTTCTTGGAAAGCCTCCGAATCTTGCAAGCGTTCTTCTCTTCTGTAATCTTCAAGACTTAACCTTCGACAAGATTGAACTTGCTAAAAACGAGGTGTGTCCTGTCTGTGGGAAAACGCCTCGAACAAAGCCCACTCCGTTAGAAAAAGAGTTTGTCGAGGAAGTATGTGGGAGAGAGGGACGGAGAGTTTTTGTAATTACACCTGAGAACGACGTTGATTTAAACCTCGGAGTCATAGACGAACGTTTGAAGCAATTGAGGTATGAGATAGATGCACGTGCAAAACTTGGTAGAACTTTCTCCAATAAGATGGGGGTGAAGGGGAGCATCTTAACAAGCGGAGTGGCAATCATCGAAGGAGTAAAGGGGAAAGAAGAAGCAAAGCAACTTCTCAATCAAATTCTGCATTAATTAAGAATATCAAGTTTAGATGTATCGAAAAGGTTCTGGAATTAATCCCAAGCACAACTATTTTTTGATTTAGTTTGCATTCATTATATGTTAAAAACGGTATGAATATCATGATTTTTCAATTTTTGAACATTAAACAATTTATTTCGTTATAACATATATAATTTAGAAGATTATATTAGCTAGCTTCGGCAAAACCTGAGCAGAGAACTTCCAATGGGAACCAAAGCATCATACTTACGGTACAGAGTCAGCTTGCTGGACGGTCCGTCGTCGAACATATATTAAGCAAGGCGAACGTGTCCAACTGTCCGCGCGCGTTCTTCAGATTATTTTAGTCGATAAAACCTTGTTTTCAGTCAAAAATTAACTTGGGTAAAGAAAATTTAAAGCAACTCCCATCTTTCTATGGGGCATGATCACTCGTGACGAATCCATTGAGCTTGTCAAGAAACATGTAAAGAACAAGACTCTAGTACACCACATGATTGGAGTAGGGGCTATTATGAAAGGTCTAGCAGAAAACTTTGGCGAAGACCAAAATCTATGGGAGATCGTTGGAATTCTACACGATATCGATTACGAGTCCTACGGTGAAGATTTTGCAAACCACGGAGCTAAATCAGCTGAGATGGTAAAAGACCTACTACCCGAAGAAGGAATAAACGCAATCATGAGCCACAACCCCTTAACTGGGCACATTCCAGAATCAAGATTTGAAATATCCCTACTTGCAGCAGACGCAGTCTCAGGACTAATAGTAGCTAATGCTCTCGTCCGACCAAACAAAATGGAAGGAATGAAGGCTAAAAGTATAAAGAAAAGAATGAAGGACAAAAGCTTCGCAAGACAGGTTAGCCGAGAGAACGTAATGAAATGTGAACAGATAGGACTCCAGTTAAACGAGTTTGCCACAATAGCCATAGACGCTATGACAAGCGTAGCAGAAGAAATAGGATTAGATAGCTAACAATAGTTGCAAGCTCAAAAACAGAGAACAATATACTATTGGATGGAATGTGAGACATCATCAAACTCTTTTAATCACTTATCGTAGTCTGCTTTCGTTTGCACTATTCCATCAACAGATTTCTTTTTTGGGTTTGGGCCTAAATTTTAATCCAAACCCAAAAGCACGCACATACGCCTGCAATATCTTTATCACCGAAAGAACGATGATAGTTCTCCAACATTTTGTCGAGTAAAGGATGATACAATGCTATGGGTCAGACCTCTCTTCATGAATCAATAAAGCAGTGGTACTCGAAGCCAGGAGACCAGCTTGAGTCGTGGGTTGATGGTTATCTGATTGACATCGTGCGTGGGAAGCTCCTCATCGAGGTGCAGACGGGTAATTTTTCGTCAATCAAAGGGAAGATCAGAGATCTACTTCGCAATCATGATGTCAGAATCGTTCATCCTGTAGTGGTCAATAAATGGATAATTCGATTGGACGCACACGGTGAAAAAGCATCACAGCGAAAATCTCCTCGAAAAGGTAGGTTAGAGAACATGTTTCTGCAACTCGTTTACATGCCCAACATCTGGAGATCACCCAATCTATCCTTAGAGGTATTGCTGATCGATGTTGAGGAAGTACTCATTGATGATGGTAAAGGGAGTTGGAGGCGAAAATATTGGAGCGTCCAGGATAAGCGACTCGTAACAATCAGCGATAGAGAGTTATTCAGGAGACCAAAGGATTTTCTTAGGTTTCTTTCTGACAATCTTCCAAACAAGTTCACAACGAACCATATTGCTGAAACGTCTGGAATTAATCTCAACATCGCCAGGAAAATGGCTTACACGTTACGGAAGATGGGGATTATCGAGGATATAGGGAAGCGAGGCAGAGCAACCCTCTACACTAAATTCACGCGCACGTAAATTTTAACCCCTCCCAAAAAGAATATAGCTTCTTCAAGAAAGATATGAAATACTAAAGAATTACGTCATCCAAACTAGGAAGCATAAACCAAAGAAGGAGTGATATTTCTAAAGATAACTATACATTAGTTATGGTTATTAATTTTAAAAATGAAAGAACGATCAGTGAAATTGTTGTTGGAGCCTCGGGCGGGATTTGAACCCGCGATCTTCCGCTCTCTCGATTTAATACGAGGCGGATGCTGTAGCCACTGAGCTACCGAGGCATTTCAGAGATACATTGATTATCGGGTTAGATGGATGCTTTTAAGAGATTTGAACTATCTTATTTAGTATCAAAAACGGGGGTATATTCCTGTCTAACGCCAAAGAACTCGGTGAAAGGAAAATTATTGAGCTCATTATTAACGAGTTAGAAAAGATTCCAGATATGCCCATACCATTTGGAGACGACATCACAGGAATAAGGCTTGAAAATGGAAAGATCGCTGTACTTAAGACAGATATGTTGATTGCAGCCACAGATGTTCCACCCGGAATGACGCCTTTTCAGGCAGCTAGAAAGGCAGTTGTAATGAACATCAGTGATTTAGCCTCAAAGGGTGTTGAACCAAAAGCTGTCTTAGTCGCATTAGGACTGCCTGGAGAAACAAGTAAGGAGGACATTGAAGGGATTGGGAGGGGTTTAAACGCTGGTGCACGCGAGTATGGAGCTTATGTTATTGGAGGAGACACCAGTGAGGCTTCCGATATTATATTATCTGTTATGCTCTTTGGGATATGTGATGAACATTATCTTGTCAAGCGTTCAGGATCAAAGCCAGGGGATATCTTAGCTGTAACTGGATTGTTTGGTAAGACCTCTGCTGGCTTGAAGATGCTCTTGGAAGGCTTGGACGCTCCTGAACAATTGAGGCGTGTGTTTCTTGAGGCTGTTTACATGCCTGTGGCAAGGTTGAAGTTGGGTTTGAAACTCGCTAGAAGTAATTCTGTCACTGCGACTATTGACAGTAGCGATGGTCTGGCAGTGAGTCTTCATGAGCTTAGGAAGATGAGTAAGACGGGTTTTTGTGTGACGAATCTTCCTACAGCGCCTGAAGTCGACGATTATGCTAAGCTGCATGGCCTCTCGAAAAAAGAACTCACACTTTTTGGAGGTGAGGAATATGAGCTTATTGTAACTGTTAACCCTGAAAAATGGGACATGGCAACACGTATAGCTGAATCTGTTGGTGGTCGATTGATACCTATTGGCCATGTGACTAAAGACAATGAGATCGTGTTTGTTACAGAAGGCAGAAAAGAATCAATTCCTCCTGGAGGGTGGGAGCACTTCAAGACGAGTTCTTCTACTTGACTTCAACCTCCTCCATGTTACCGTACTGCTTAAAAAGCGCTCTTAGCTGTCTCTTTTGAAGCCTTGGTACATGGCTTAGATTAAAATAGTCAGCAAAAACCTTGGTTGTTCTGAGGAGCTTCGTTTTACCCATCTCCTTCGCGTCAATAAGACCTACACGTTCCAGTTCCCTGATGTGCTTATAGGCTCCTTTTCCTCTAACCTCAACTACACGGGATTGAGGAACAGGTTGACGGTACGCAATGAATGATAGGGTCTTTAATGGTCCAGGAGTCAATAATGGGCGATTAGCTAGTCTCCGCACTCTCTGAACGAATTTAGGTTTGAGTTGAAGTACAAATCGTCCATCTTCCAACTCTAAAATCTCAAGAGCCATCCCTGCTTTGGCGTAACGATTCATTAATTCCCTGACCATGTCCTGTGTACGTCGTATAGACCTAATCCTTAGTACAGACGCGAGTGTTTTAAGGTCCAATGGCCGTCCTGCTATGTATAATGCAGCTTCAATAAACGCCATCTTATCAAGTATATTCTCTTTTTCTAGCGTTGTCTCCTTCGACAAGTTGGACACCTTTACCATTTATTGTTGTCATCATGATCTCACCAAACTCTTCCTCTTGCCTTATGAGTATCCTGTTTCTGCAAGCTAAAAACAAGATAAGAATCAATGCTCTTACAATCTCACGTCTATCAAGACCACTTATTATTCTCGAGAACGAAACATGAGTCGCTCCATTCAACAGGATTACTATCCTGTTAAACATATCATCCATGTGCTCGTTGATGTTCAACATAAAATCGTCGACATCTTCGATTACTGGAGGTGCTTGAGGAGTTTGAATTCTACTGGTTGTTTCTTCTGGCTTCTCGCTTCGAATGGCTTTCTCCAATGCATCTAGTAAGTCGTCTAAGGTTGTAAACGTGTACTCAAAACGATAGGGTATTTGTATAGGAGGAGGCAC
>DAOWHM010000117.1 GCA_030641425.1 Candidatus Bathyarchaeota archaeon
CACCTCCTCTAATAGTCACAGGAACATTGCGTTTATTGGCCAGCTCCATAATGGAGACAATCTGTTCTGTGGAACTCGGCGTAATGATGTAATCTGGCTTCCTGAAGCCATATAAGCTGAAAATCTCTTGAGGCAAAGCTGCCATGTCGCTTGAGTAACATAGAATGTCCAGTTTTGAATCCGTAAAACTCTCTTTTCCCACGATCTTAATGAGTTCATCACTCAAGGTTGAACTATTTGGCAATTATAGTCCTCCGGATTAGAGAGAATCAAGTTCTACAACGTATATTTAAGAGTAGCGTGTTTTCCTCATATCTTCTATTACCACTCGAATTCACAGATTTTGCCTGCCGGTTCGTTTCGACTAGAATCAAAGGATATAAAATCTCGTCTTTCATATGAACCTAGGTGTATTTTCAGGAGGAAGTTCCGTAGGTCGCTTTGGTAGAGCGCGTGGAAATTTAGAAAGTCAGAATTGAAGGACTAAGAGGGAATCAGTCTGAAGGAAAGGTTTGACAAAGATGGTTGAGGTGAAAGCGTACAGAGGTCGAGGTTTAGAGATTTGGCTTGAGGTCACAGAGAATAGAATCGAGCTTAAATCCTCAGGTTGGCTATCGAAATTAGTATTTCCGTTACTGAGAAGAATAAACAAGATGCTAAGATATGAGAAGCCTATCAGAGCAACGGAAAAAGAAGTAGTTTTGAGCACATGGCTTCCGCCGATTCCGAGTGAGCCCTTCCAGAGAGCAATAAAAGCAGAGATTGATATGCTGCTGAAGAAGAGACCCTCACCTCAAGTAGTCTCAATAAATGTTGCTGACTGTACACTCAATTGTGCTGAGTGCAACATAGTTAAACCCGAAAGTGAGGTCACAGCTGAGGAACTGCTGAATTTTCTAGCTCAGATTCAAGATCTTGGAACTGTTTCAATTGGATTTGCAGAAGGTGATCCACTTCTAAGAAAGGATCTTTTCAAGCTCATAGATTGCATAAACAAGAGGAAGTCTATCATTAGCGTCTTTACTCCAGGCCCACTATTGACAGATGACGTTGCTGCGAGATTGAAAAAACATGGGGTGTACGCTGTAATAACGGGAATCAAAAGTGCAGTCCCTGAAAAGCACGATGCTTCGAGAGGCTTCAAAGGAGCATTTTACAAGGCTGTGAAAGGGATGCAAAACGCTGTAGACAACGGGCTCCTTGTTTCAATGCACACACATGTAACGCCATCACTTGTAGAGAGTGGGGAGCTTTTCGATATTTATCAACTAGCTTCGAAAATTAAGGTCCATGAGTTGACAATCTGGGACAGCCATCCAACATGGAGTTACAAAGACAGAAAAGATCTTCTATTAGAAAGGAGACATAGAGAAAATATAATAGCACTATACAAAGAAGCGAACACTTCAAAAGATGGACCAAGAGTCTTCTACAACGCTGTGTTTGAATCCCCGAAATCCTTTGGCTGTATGGCAGGCAGAAGATGGCTAAACTTGATACACTCTGGCGACTTGACCCCTTGCAGTTATGTACCAATCTCTTTTGGGAATATTAAAGATGAAAAAGTAGAGACGATTTGGAGAAGAATGTACAAGTTTAAAGAATTCCGAAGCAAGAGGCCCTGCGTCATGCTTGATAAAGAGTTCAGATCAAAATATATCGACAGCTTCCCTGCTGCCGACCTCCCAATCAACCATAAAGATATTATCTGATTCGGAGATGATTAGCATCGAATTTGTTGCATATGACACAAAACTACTCAAGCTCATTTTTGCATGTGTGGATGGAAAAACAACTATAAAGGTTGAAGGGCTCCTCTCTCCCCTCCTTAAGAAGATCGAAAAACAGTTTGATCCATACTTAAAATTCCTGCCTGCCCAAATTCGAGGAGGCACACTATATCTTTCAACCACACTCCCACCGATACCTAGTAAACCCTTTGAAAGGCTTGTATACTCTCAGATAAAAAGAGCCTTCCGCTTCCATACTCCTGACAACTTGACAATTATGGTTACCAAGAGCTGTCAATGTCAATGCAAACATTGCCTTGTTCATAACATGGAAGATGATGCAGAGCTTTCTAAAAATGAGATATTCAGTGTGATTGACCAAGCTCAGAAGCTTGGTGTATCCCAAATTACATTTGAAGGTGGAGAGCCCACATTGAGAGAAGATCTCTCGGAACTCATTCGGTATATCAATAAGACCAAAGCCACTTCGATGGTAGTCACGAATGGTCAGTACTTAACTGAGGACTATGTTCAAAAACTCAAAAAATCTGGATTAGACTACATAAACATAAGCATAGACAGCCCCCATCCTCTGGAGCATGATATGTTCAGAGGCGTTTCAGGGCTTTTTATGGATACTGCAAAAGGAATAAGGAACTCAGTAAGGTCTGGTATTCTCACTGGCATTTTGTATATTGCAAGACCAGGAAACTGTGATAGAGAAACCTTGAAGAAGCTTGTGAGTTTCTGCAAGGAACTCGGGGTCTTTGAGCTTTTGATTGATAAAATCGTGGCAAGCGGGAGATGGACTGGCAAGGATGTCTTAAATGAAACACAAGAGGAAGATTTAATCAAATTTCAGCAAGATATTGCACAAGTTGAGGGAAAGAACCTGATCACTAACTTCTTCCAGTTTAAGAAACCAACTGTTTTTGGTTGCTTTGCTGGCAGAAGATGGTGTTATATTTCTCCAAGTGGAGAGGTCATGCCTTGTATGCATATTCCTATCTCATTCGGCAATGTAAAACAAGAGAAGTTGTCAGAGATCTGGAGGAAAATTAGAAAGCACCCGCTCTTCAACAGAAACCCGAAAGCATGTACGTATGAGGAAGCAATGTATAGAGAAAATTATCTAAAGAAAATTATTGGCAAGGGTACATTGCCATATTATATAGAAGAGTTGGACCTTGCATGATTCTGCCTTCTCTTTCACTTGGATTGAAAGCTCTTTGGCAGTTGAAAGTGAAGAATGGACCTATCCTACTTTCTCATGGTGTGAATTCAAAATGCAACCTAAAATGTAACTTCTGTCCACATTGGAAAGAAACGAAAAGTGAGATGAGTACAGAAGAAACAATCAAACTCCTCAAAGAGGCCAAATCTCTGGGGATATCACTTTATAATGCATGGACCACTGAACCCCTCTTACGAAAGGATCTCCCGAAAATTCTTGATTTTGCTCATCACCTTGGCATGATAACCTCAGCTGTAACTAATGGATTATTGTTGAAAAAGAGGGCAAGAGAGCTTTCAGATCTTGACTATCTTTCAATCTCCGTGGATGGTAGCGAATCTTATACTTCAATTAGAGGCGTTGAACTGGACAAGGTGCTAGATGGAATTAAAGAAGCAAGAGATAGAGGAATTGCAACTGTAATAAACTGTGTAATCAATGAAAAAAACTTGGATGAGATCGAAGAGCTCATACTTACAGCCAGACGTTTGGATGCTTGGATTTCATTTGAGCCAATTCATGAATATGAAGAGGTTTCTTCGGATGTGTGGGGAAATATAGGCATAAGAAATGTTGGAAAATACAAGAAGATCATTAAAAGGATACTTAAATTGAAGAAACAAGGGTTGCCAATTATCAACTCTCGAACCTACCTCACAATGATAAAAAACTTAACCCCGAACTTCAGATGTCAAGCAAGCAACGTAATACTTGATGTTACGTCGGATGGCGGAATTGAAAACTGTAGAGTTCACAGAGCAAGCATAGGGGAATTCAAAAACGGATTGAGCAATGCATGGAGGTCCTCAGAGGCCAGCAGGAGAAGAATTACAATGGAGTGTTCTGGATGTCTTTTTTATGGGTATGCAGAGCTAAGCCTTCTTTTATCCCTGAAACAAGAGGCTTTACAGAATGCTGTCAACATTCTAAAAGGGCTTAAGAAAATGAAAGATATTTCATGAGTCCTATCAATTTTGGATTCCTCTGCAGAAGAAGAATTCCTAGACTTAAAGAACTTAAGAGAATATTACTGTGTCTTGCAAGTTCATGGAAAATGTCTACACTTTTTAATGCTCTCACGATCACATCAAGATCTGCATCTGACATCCGTTCCATAGTTGTTAAGCCAAGACGTCCCGCTCTGTAATGATTTAAGAACAATCTTTTCCAACGCTTTACATATCTCAAGAGGAATCTCTTAGAACAATTCCCCTTAATGACCGCCTCTGCAGCAATCTCCCCGCAAAGTATACCAGCAGCCATTCCATAGGCGATACCTGCTTGTCCCGCAGCTCCTCCTACAGCCATAAGATTATTGCTGACTAAATCATTAGGCATCGTGATTATTTGGTCCGCTCCTTTCACTATCTTGGTAATCTTAGATTGGTTAAACATTTCTCGTTCCAGGAATTTATCAAAGAAGGTCTTAGGGTTTGTACCCCTTACAAACACCCCAACGCTTGCTTTACTATCCCCTTTTGGAGAAATTGTAGCTTTCCAGCCTGGTGCAACTTCTTTACCTATGAAGTAATGGAAGTAGTCTTCATCAATCTCAACATTATCCATCTCCGCCTGAATTGCATATGCAAGGTCTCCTGGATGTTTCATCGTTTTTATTCCTATTCTGTTAATGATTTCAGAGTTGCCTGAAGCTATTACAAAAATCTCTCCATCATATCTCTTCTGACCATCAGCCTCTCTGACAATTATGCTCTTGCTGTTCACAAATAGAACTTTAGAGTTAAACTTGATTTCAGCGCCTGCGTTTATTGCCCATCTGGCATAATAAGCATCGAACATTGGTCTATCGATTGAGAACCCTGGAGTTTCAATAGTTGCTGCTGTTCCAAGAGGAGACACCACGTTCATTCCTTTAACCCTATGAACAATATACTCTGCTCTTGGCTTCAGCCCTACTAACTTAAAAAAACCATCAAACGAAGTATCTGCTGGACTAGAAGCAGATTCAAAGCTGTTTCTCTGCTCTAACAGCAAAACTCTGGCTCCTCTCTCTGCAGCCTTCCATGAGACCATCAATCCAGCTGGACTAGCCCCAACCACAATCACGTCATACTTCATTATTTTTCTACTCGATAGGGTGCATTTCCTTCTTCAGCTGCTTTACTGACGCTGGGAAAATATTTCTCTCTATACTGAGGGTCTTTCCACGTGCATGCCTTACCGTCCCTCCTAAACAAAGTATGTTTCCTTATTCTTCTCCAAGCATCTCCTAGGCTTATGTCACGCACGTTTCCAAAAGATATAGGGATATGGAAACATGGCATGATTTCGCCAGTTGACGAGATCCACACCCATCTATTTCCAGCAAAACATCCCATGATAGTTGGATCCCGATAAGAGTAAGATGAAGATACCCTGGGACCATTTTTCCTTTTGTTCGTCTTGTCAAGAAACTCAGATATTCTTCTATAATCCCCTTTCCCCAGAAGATTGTCTTCGAGATATTTCCATCTCCCTCCCGGAACTACCTCATCGATCAAGATCTCATGTACACCAAGAGAACTGCAGTGTTTGTATAGATCCTCTAACCTCACGAAATCCGAGTTGAATGGGGTTGCTGTGTACTCGACTACTACAACTAGTCCTTCTTTAACACCAATCTCAGCCCCCAAAGAAGCTGTTCTGAATATTCCTTTAACTCCTCTGAAATCATCATGCTCCCTAGAGTAAGGACTATCGAGACTGACGTGTAGATACACAAGTCCTGCTTCTTTTAGTCTTTTCACATAGTCTTCTGTTAAACGTAGGCCATTTGTAATCAGGTGAGTCGAAGCTTTGCTTCTATCAACATACCTTATTAAATCGAATATGTCGGGTCTAAGTGTTGGCTCTCCGCCTTCAAAGCTCACATGGTAAACTCCAAGTTCAAGGGCTTGGTCGATTACATTATAGAGCTCTTTGGTGGACAAGCATCGCCCTTTTTTCATTCCATGTACTATACAGTGTTTGCATTTGCATTGGCATTTGGTTGTTGTAAGCAACATTAAGCTTTCAGGCATAGATCGGTGTTGAAGGACACGTTTTATCTGCGCCTTCACAAGCCTGTTGAAGGGTCCACTGGGTGTGGGTGGCACGAAATTAGATATTATAACCTGCCCTTTTCGAACAACGGCTACTTTTTCAAGTGCGCCTTGAGCATTGAATTTTTCGGTGACTTGTTTTACAAGTTTTGAGAGGGGCCCGCTCATCCTCACTTTGGCACGTCTACCATCCACGTCAAGGAAAATCTCAAACCCTAGACTTTTGTAGATTAGTAGTCTCAAGTTTAGGTCTCCTCTTGTTCTATCACAACGATCCAAGATAGCTATATGCTGCGGCTATATTGACTATTACAAGCATTATTGTGTAGTTAATAACACCCATGTGTGTGAGTCTTATGTGCGCCTTTCTTTCATCCGAATGAGCATAAGCACGTAGAAGTGCTCTTGTTTTGACGACTGCCAACCCAATGTACAACATTAGGAATGCCCAGTTAAGCGCAAAGGTTTGCCAAAGCACTATAAGCCATAAATATTCCAGTATGCTCAGCACAGCTGTAAGTGAGATTGTACTCTTCGGAGTGAGCGGTGAAAAAAGCATGGAATCTTTGTCATGGTAGGCGAGACAGCCGATTACAACCGCGAGAGAAACAACAATTGCTTCCCACGAAAGTATTTTTTCAGGTAGTACTGCGGCGATGCCTCCTAAAGCTATCAACCCACTTAAGGAGCGGTAAATGCGTCTTTGAAGCTCTGTCAACCGTTTCAAGGGGGGGCTCGCTGAGTATGTTACACCCCAGAATAACATTAGCGAGGCTACCAAGAAGCATATTGGGTTAAAAGCATAGAAGGCGATTAAAAGGCAGAATACTGTTTCAGAAACTATGAAGAGCATAACGGTTATTGGTGAGAGAAGTCCTGTTACAAGTGGGAGAGTCGCATTTAGTCCGCCTAGGCGTTCATCTTCGCCTGTCCACCAGTCATATAACATGTCTGCTTGGGAGATTACTCTAGTAAGCAGCCCTGCTGTGAAGAGCCCTAAAATGGCTTTCCACATCGGGAAAATGGATTGATGTTCTATTAACAATAGAGCTCCTGTGCTCGCGCATAGAGAACCCCATGGAAGCCACAGTATGCGATGAACACAAAGGATTGCGAGGATTTTGGCTTTAAGTCCTTTGCCCGTTGGTCCAGCTACACCAAATCCTATATCTAATAAAGAAGGTTCCATAGCAACTAACCTAGCTCAGACATTGCGTCATTGAGCAACTCAAAATTATAATAATCCTCGGGTATATTCTCGACGTAGCCCAAATCTTTCATTAACTCTACAATTTTCATCATCGCATTAACGCTACGAGTGATGTCAATTCTTGGCTGATTAGACTTTAGAGCCTCTCTTATAATATCCGCTTTAATTCCAATGAATTTCGAACTTATTCTTGCAGCCTCGTCTAGTTCTCTGGTGCAGAATCTTTCTGCTTTCAAGAGCGCCTTCAAAAAACTAAGCACCTCATGAGAATGGTCTTGAAGATAATCATCAGTTGTGGCAACACTGCAACCGGGTGTTCTTGGAAGAATATCTTCACCTCTGGCGAGGATCTTTCCTATTCCAAGTTCAACAGTCATCGTTGCAAATGGCTCTACGTTGGTTGTGGCATCCACCATCCCACTTAATAGAGAAAGCATCGCGGCATCTCCGCTTGGAAGTCTTAGGATATCCGTATTTTCGGAGGTCATATTGTACTGTTTAAATAAAGCTTGAGATGTCAAGTCTTTCATACCACCTGCAACTGGGAGCGAAATTTTCCTACCCTTGAGTTGAGAGAGATTGTTTATTTGTGAATCACGCCGGACAACAACGGCGGGTTCTTCGAAACCTGAGCCAGCGATCACTACCAGGTTTTTCCCCTGATCCCTTGCACTAACTGTTCGTGTCCACGGAAGAATAGCTAAAGATATCTTGCCAGATAGGAGTTTGTCAGGCAACAACCAAGCTGTTGGATCAATTGAATATGAAACATCCAACCCCACCTCTTTAAAGAATCCTCTCTCAACTGCTATGTACGCAGGCATCTGGCATACTCCTCTTATCAACCCAATTTTAATGTTCAGCAAAGTTGAACCTTCACCTCTGACTAGAAATATGCGCTCGCGGAGTCACTAGTCACTCTACTATTAAATTTTCCGTTGCTCTTTCATTTCCCGAAAAGTATTTTGAATCATCTTATCCAAACTCTGAGTTAAGATATCTTCGAGCCCGAGAGGTATTTCTCTCTTCAGCTTGTCTCGGTCGATAACCTTAATGTAGTGTCTACAATTTTCACAGAAGTCGACTCTAAGTCCAGATTGATCTTTAGGTTTTAGATATCCAAGTGTGTGTGGATCTGTGCTTCCACACTTGGCACACAAGAACATGTCCATCAGATACTGAGTGCCACAAAAAGCGCAGGTTAAGTAACGTTTCTTATTCTTTAACCAAGCAATTTTGGGTGTTCCACCGCAAACTGGACAAGGAGACTGCCACCAGGAATCTAAGAGCGACGATTCAAGTTTCCGTGAAATTTCTTCAAAACAGGGCTGTAATGGCACACTGAAGATAAAAAACAACAACTCTGGAACAATTTCATACTTCTTTCCTTCATTGTCAAACCACCCCTCCACTTGATTTATAATTGCTTCAAGTGCTTTCCTTACGTCTATTTTGCCTTCAGCTAATGCGTCGGAAACTTTAATCAGATTCTTACCATTAACGCTGTGATGTGATATGACGCCAATAACTTTTTGGCAGATATCTGTTGCGAGTTTCTTGTCGAATATTGATGCTGTTAGAAACTCTCGTGCAGTTCTTCTGTCTGAATATAGGTGTTTCCATAAATCTTCTGGGAGTTTTCTATCCCAACGTATACTTGTTCCTCTTGTAGGCAGAGCTTCTATTGGTTCGCGAATCTCCAATATTCTTCGATGTAGCTCTAGGGAGTTTTTGTATTCTGGATATTCACGTATTGCCGCGGTTACTTCACTGAGCTGTATCTGAATGGATGGTCTCGACAATCCCTCACCAGCAAGCTGTAATGTGTTTCCTTTTAGCTCCTCTTTCTTTTATCCATTCCTCTTTCCTTGCCCAAAAAATTAATATATCACTTGGAAGCGAAAAGTTAAGTTCTGAATAATGTGAATGATTGAAGGGAGATGTAATGTCATCAGATATTAATCGTAGAGAATACTTGAAACTTGGAGCCGTTACGAGTTCCACTTTAGCATTAGCCAACATTCTTCCATTTGGCTGGTTGGGCGAAGAATCGCCAAGGTCAATACCGACAACAGGTTCCAGAGCGGAGAAAGCGGAGCTGTATGAGCTTGGACGAAAAACACCGAGCATATGTGTATACTGTGCAGGTGGCTGTGGAGTTACAGTGACGTCAGTAAATGGAAAAGCAATAGAAGTAGAAGGCGATCCATACCATCCAATAAACGAAGGTGCTGGATGCAGCAAACTAAATGCAATCCTTCAATTGATCAATAGTGAACGACGCATTACCAAACCTATGAAAAGGACTAACCCGAACAAGGGCAAAGACGAAGATCCTGGTTGGACTCCTATAACTTGGGATGAAGCTCTGACAATCATAGCAGAGAAAGTAAACGAAGCAATTGACACTCATCTTGTTGAACACGAAGAAACTTTAGACGAAACAACTGTCACAAACTTTTACCGCAAAGGAAAAGATTCGCCTGTTGCTTGGCATGGATCGTCTTATTGGAATAATGAAGAATGTTACTTGGCCAAGAAATTAGCCACGCTGCTTGGATCTATGAACTATGAACATCAAGCAAGAAAATGCCATGCATCTACCGTAGCAGCTTTGGCAAGCACCTTTGGATTTGGAGCTATGACAAACCATGTCATAGACGCTAAGAATTCAAAATGCTTCCTGATTGTAAGCA
>DAOWHM010000075.1 GCA_030641425.1 Candidatus Bathyarchaeota archaeon
CGCTTAGAGACACCCATCATCCTGCCAAAACCAGGCATGTCCACAAGAACTAGACCACTGTTTAAAGGATGCTTCGATATGCTTCGTGTTGTTCCCGGACGCTTTCCGGTTACTACATCTAAGCCTACAATTTCTCTGATGATGCTGCTCTTACCTGCATTAGGCCTTCCAGTGAAAACCAAATACTCCTCAAGCATACTAGTTATTATAGGGAAGGCATCTGATTTGCTTATCCCATTCACACATGTATCTTACCTGCCTTTTTTAGGGCTTAGCTGCTCGTAAGATTCTTTCTACTCTATGTAGGTTTTGGGGTTAAAATTTCGTCCCACACACACAATCAACGGCTGGGTGGCAATGCTCACTGACTAGCATGGAGTGAGTAATCAGTAATTCAGGCTGAATAGTCACTGGGTTAAACATGCATGGTCTATAGACTCTTAGAAGTTGGGCAACAAAAATTTTTTGCCTTGACGACGCAACCTTTTTTTTGTAGCCTTATTCGATGAATAGAGAATGATAATAAGCTACCAAATTGGAATGCGCGCATTTCTGAGACGATGGAGGAACAATGGATGCTTGCACTCATCGTGCGCAATTTTATGATATGGGTTTACGTGAGAACCAAGCGGTCCATCCCGAGTGAAATTCTTTTTTGGCTTCTTCTTTCCTTTTTCGGCGATAGTAGAGCCAAACAACCACTAGAATAATAATTAGGAATAGAAGGGGTAGAAGCCAGAGAAACCATACTAAGGGAAGTTCAGCCCTTGCCATAACACTTATGGAGCCATCTACAAACAAGTTATTCCCAAGATTTTCCTCAGCAGCAACCTCACTAGCGTAAGCACTTAAAATGTAGCTTCCCTCCTGTAAGCCTCCTGTTTCCCAATGGAAAACTATAGAATCTTCAGATCCACTCTCCAAATCCACAACTAACCTTCCAATAATGACGGCGTCATAAAACAGAGTTACACCAAACGACTCTTCATAGTCACCGAAGTTCTTAACAAGAACGTAGACATCAACGCTATCACCAGTAAAGACTGATATGCTCGAAGGTTTTACATCTAAAACCGCGACATCATGCGCTCGCCCTATAACCTCCACAGAGCCGTCGACCAGCAAGTTATTCTCAAGATTCTCTTCACCAACAACCGCATCAGCGTAAGCAAACAGTGTGTAGTTGCCTGCAGATACGTTCTTGGTGTTCCATTTGTACAGTAACGTTCTGTTCATGTCAGTTTCAAGGTTTTCTACGAGGGAGATGTCGATTGTTTGCGGGTTGGCGTGAGCATAGTAGAATAATGTAACGTTGAAGGATTCCTCGAAATATCCGAGATTCTTGACGATGACAGAAATGGTTACGTTTTCCCCCGCGTAAACAGATGTTCTGTGAGGTTTCACGTCAAGTACAGCGACATCATGGATAATATTCGTAATCGTGAAGGGCACAACAGCCTCTGGACAATAGGGAATTCCTCCGAGGCTTACTGGTGCTGTGTAAGCGTTCGCGTAGATGGTAGCGTCTCCAAAATGGGCGCTTTCAGGTATATACATTGGGTAATATCGATATGCAGTAGTAGTGTTGGATGGGATAATAAGATCGATTATCTCCATTGAGTCAAATACAATACTCATTGAATCGTAGAGGTTTATGGTTAGAGTTGCGTTCTTGCTGCTCAATGCAATATTCCGCAGAGTTAGTTCAACACCTAGTTGACTACCGCGAGGAAAGCTTTCTTGATATTCATACTGTCCGTTCACAGTTTTCATTGAAATGATCTCTATAACCCATCCGACTTTGAAGGATAGGGTGTCTTGCACAGTTTGATCAGCTACTCTTGCGTTTCCGATGATTGTCCATTCTCCAAAGGCTGTTTCGTTGAAATGGGGTAATCTGAAACTTATCAGAGCAACTCCGTTTTCATTCGTGATTGCGGCTCTAGCAAAAGTTATGTTCCCTACAGAGTTTTTGGGACCGAAAATTTGGAAGGCTACAAGAAGACCCTCTTCTGGCCAGTCATGGTAAGTTACCAGAGCGAAAACTTTTACCTCTTCATCAGGGCTGAACGCATCACTTGACAGATTCGAGCCTTCGCCATTGTAGAGTTCTTTCTGGGTGAAGAGATCAATCGCTCCTCCATCTTCAATGGAAAGTGAGGCTTCCACAGTTGCCAGTGCCAAACTTAGGAGAATCAAACCTGCTATTGCTAAAGCTTGAAGGCGCCTATGCTGTGGAGTATGCATTATCCGCCATCAACCAAACAATGATCTAGAATACTTTAACAGATGTTTCGATGCACAAATATTACTGGAAATGATTCGTTCCGCAGGGGAAACTATTCCTAAACTCTACATAAACGGCATGCAAAAAGAATGGGGATGCTAGATAGTTGATTGTGGTGGTTCTTGCTCTGAAGTGGATAATGCTTGTTTCTTGCATGCATACAACGAGATCTATTTTCATAGTTCTTGTCTCCATGGAGTTCATATGTGACTCCCAAGGCACTGTTTTGGGCTATCTCCTATCGCCAGATTTTTCAGTAAGAATACCCAACTATTCTTTGAAATGAAGGACGAATGTCGTCTTTGTAAGAGAGTCTTATCGATATTTTTGTTGAGACATTGTCTTAAATGTGGAAGATTATACTGCCGAAGTTGCATGACCACGAATCTCTGGAGCGAACAGAGAGATCTCATATGTTTAAACTGCGCAAGAAGAATAGTTTCCTCACCACGCATTTTGTCGAAATACAATCCCTTAAAGAAATATCTGAGTCGAAGAGGCCGATATGCAAATTTGATAAATCTTACCTTTTCAAAGGTTCAGGGGATCATTAATAGTGATCTGCCCTTTGGAGCCTTACGAAAGGAAGAATGGTGGAGAAATAGTAATTCCACCACTCAAGGGCGCGCTTGGATGAGCTGTGGTTGGAAGGTTCAAAGTGTTAGTTTGAAAGATAGATTAGTCACATTCAAGAGGATAACTCAGGGTCAATCAGCTCCAGTACCTAGAAGAAAACGCAGAAAGAAGTCAGAGAAGAGACCCTTCACCCCAGTTCCTGTGAAACCCAGAAGAGTAAAAAGACCTTCCAAAACTAGAATCGCAAAGGTTTTAGCTAGAGCTAGAAACATTGAACGAAAGAGGGCGTCATCAACCCTCAAAACCAAGATGAAGCCAAAGTCCCTCTATGAGAAGAGAATGTACAAACCAGAAGCAAAACCCTCGCCTCAAGACTAATCGAAAGTTCCACTAATGACATCTAAGTCCTTAGCAGCTCAAGAATAGGTTAATATATATCCTGAAACAGAACCATATCGAGTCGTCCCAATATGATAAGAAGGCTTATTCTAGATGTTTTGAAGCCTCATGAACCCAGCGTTATTGACCTTTCCCTTGGACTTAGCACCTTGAATGGCGTAGAAGGGGTAAACACGATTACCTACGAGATTGACCAACAGGTAGAAAACGTCAAAGTGATCATTGCCGGGAAAAACATAGACTTTGATAGCATCAAGAAGAGGTTGGAAGAGATGGGTGCTACAATTCACTCTGTTGACGAAGTAGCCGCAGGCAAAAGGATTGTTGAAGAAGTCAGAACACCTCAGGATAGATCAGCTCGAATTTGAGAGAATATTTCCTGTGAAGTCTCTTTTTTTTTAAACAAAAAAGTGTGATAGCCCATTCGATCATCTCCCCCTAATGGAATTCTGTATGGATCCAGAGGGTCGCAGCGTAAGCCACATAATCGCTACTGCACATGACACATAGTCGATCTAATTAGATAGGAATATATTCATTCGATTTCCGCGATTTCCTCTAAGAACTCTGCTATTTTCCTACCTTTTTCTGTGAGTTTGAAATTATGGGGTACTTCTCTCCGGAATACCAGTTTCTTGCCTCTGAGATTACGTAAGTACTTGTATGTTCTACGTAGGTTAATTCCAACTGACTTTGATAGGGTTCGAGCAGATGTGCCGGCTTGCGGAATCGCAGCGCAAATCCTTTTTTGAGTTGGTGAAATACGCTCCAGGTGTGTAGGTCTCTTCGTTCTGAAGTAGAAAATGCGATCCGAAGGTGAATCGCTATACATGAGGTTAAGTTTTCGTAGACGTTCTAAGATCCTTGATAGACTATTTGTAGGAGCTATCTGGAGAAGTTCGCCTCGAGTCTTCGCTCCATCTAGAAGGCTTCTGAGGATTCGTTCCTCTTTACCCTGGGAGTTGATTGGTAGCTGTCCTTCGAAACTATGCCATCGCACTGCTTCAATGATTTTCTGGCCATATAATGTGAGTGTTAACCGTTCATTGGTTTCCTTCACTAACCCCTCATTGATTAAAGGCTTTAAGTATTGATGGATTGTTTTTCGACTGTGGGAGTATTTGAAATCCTTAAGTTTTTTTTGTAAATTTTCTATTGATAGGGAGCGTGTTCTAAGTATGTTTAGTATTGTTAATCTTCTTTTGTTCTTTATAGTGTTTAGTAGTTTGAGCCTGTGATTGGGTTCTGCGAGTAGTTTTGTTGTTTTATGGAGTTCTTTTTTAACTTTCCAAGTTTCACATTGTTCCACGCATGTCATTGGTGTGATAATACTGCAGTCTTTGCATCGTTCCTTCATTACCTGTAACGCCAGTTTTAAGCTATAGCCGTCGCTAATCATCTTTTGAGATAGCCACGCGGAGTCTCCCGCAAGCTTTCGGCTCTTCAGTTGCTCGCTGAGTGTGACGTGGGTCTTAGGGGCTTTGTCATTTTCAAATTTGCTTTTTTGAGGGGAGAAAGGAGAAGAGGTTTTTTTAAAAGTCATTTCTTCCATCACCTCTATGACACACGTCATAATAATATGACATGCGTCATACTTAAATACCTTTCCCCCTCCATATAAACGGAGCAAAAAGCTAATGAAACTACCCTGCGAAATCGCTGTAAAATCAGTTGTACCAGCCATCAGAGCTCTCCTCGCAGAAGAACTCATTAAAGCCCATGAAATGAAACAAAGTGATGCAGCCAACTTACTAGGAATAACTCAAACTGCGATAAGCAAATACATACATCACGTACGAGGAAGAACTCTATCAATGGAAGGAGAAAGTAAAGTAACACA
>DAOWHM010000096.1 GCA_030641425.1 Candidatus Bathyarchaeota archaeon
CTCAGGATTAGGTTTTGGCTTGAACTCACATGAAGCACATGTCCTAGTCGTTGCAATTCTGATTCCCCCTCACAAAAGGCCAAAAAACTTCAAAGCTCCGTCATATTTAAACATTATGCAACCGAAAAGCTTAAAAAGCCAAATTTGCAGACCGAAATCCTACTTCAGATTAAAAACTAAAGCTATTCCAAACCTTTAATGTATGAAAAACTTGTTTTTCCGTCGGTAGGTGTAACGAGGTGTCAGTGAATAAGTAGATAATGGCGTATTCACACGTTCGTCATCTAGGTTCTCTCTATCGTCAGGATAAGACGTAGACATAATTTCGTAGCAGGTAAGACTGTGATCCCTTAAGTTTTGATTGTTCTACGGGCGTATACGTGCTTCGCATCATTTGATCAGTACGATTTTGCCCGTAAACCTAAATTATGTTCCAGACAATTCCTTGTACAAGCTCTGAAGAAACAGTTCACATGCGCAATGTTCTAAAATGTAGAAATAAATAAAACTTCAATAATGTTGTTGGTTGTCGTTGAGAAAACTTTGGGAGGGGTGGCTTCTTGTCAAAGGACACTGAGTTAGATTTAGCCAAAATCGAGAGTAGACTGAGTGGCAACACCCTCCGCCTTTACTGGTATATGGTCAAGGTGGATCATCCAGTGACTATCAATAAGGCTAAAAAAGAACTTAACCTTTCCAGCCCAGGCCTCGTCGCCTATCATCTTAATAAGTTGGTGGAGCTCAGACTTGTTGAGAAGACTCTGGGAGAGTATCACCTAACAAATAGTGTTAGAGTCGGAGTTCTTCGCTCCTTCATTAGACTTTACGGGTTTATGGTGCCTAGATATGTCTTCTACGCTGTCTTCTTTACAGTTTTGTGTGTAATCTTCCTAGCCTTCTTTGTGAAGCCCTTAAGCTTCCAAAGCTGGTTTGCCGTGGCTGTCTGCCTGATCTCGACCGTCATATTCTGGTATGAGGCTCTTAGGATATGGCGTGGCAAACCATTCTAGAACTTAGAAGGGGCTATTCTAAAGTGTAGAAATAAGTTAATGTGCTGTCATTATATTTGCGGAGTGCTTAGGATTTGAAAGGATTGAGAAGACAGGTTTCAACAGGTTCACTTGGATTGATCATAACTACTCTGTTACTTTTATCGTTGGTTCTGTCGTCGGTTTTCGCAGACAGAGGAATGATCTCGATAATGATGTCAAATGTTGTGGTTTTTGAGCCTGGTCAGAAAGCAATAATAGCGTGGAACGGACAAGAGGAGATTCTTATCCTCTCAACTGACGTGAAGGCGAACCAAAGCACACTAATCCTCGAGTTGTTACCTCTTCCATCCAACCCAAAGACCGTTGAGAGAGCTGACTTCGACTCATTCATCAAGCTTCAGCAGGTCATCTGGAATCCTATCTTGAGACATGTAGAATCTGAGAGTTTGTTTGAATACATAGAACAAGACAACCTTCAGAAGACCGTTGTGGTTACGTTCCATGAGAAGATTGGAACTCACAACATAACTGTCGTAAGAGCGGAGAACGCATCTGAGCTTGCGATTTGGATCAATGACTTTCTGAGGAGTAACTCGGTCCCAAACGAACTCTCCATAGAAGAGTATGCATCCCTATTTGAGGATTATATATCACGGGGATTTCCATACTTCGCGCTCGACTTGGTGGAGGTTTCCCCTGAGGAGAAGAGCATCGAACCGATCTTATATCGCTTTGAAACGAGTTTCTTATACTACCCTCTTAAAATATCAACTCTTTTCTCCGGAAATACAAAGATCAAGCTCTTCATACTAACTCAAGAGGCCCCCGACTTTTTATACTATAATAGGATGGTGAATCCTCCTTGGGCTGCATCCCTCGTCTACGTCGATGAAAACAGGACAAAGGCATATGAGCCAGCCAACTTTACATGGTCGTTGGGTGAGGTCTACCATTATAATCTCACTGATGATAAACTGAGAGAGATTGACTTGAGGCTTGCGAGCCTATTTAATGGCTCAGCGCATCTCACAATATTGGACTATTCAGGAGCTTTGGATATTTTCACTGGAGATTTGATCCTAAGGGAAGGTGAAGCCTTAGTTGTGTATCCGTTTGTTCCTGCTCTTCCATTAGGACTTGTTCTCTACCCACTTAAAAAATACGACTTGAAGATTGTGCCATCGACCCTAATTACGAACAAAACCCTAGAAGAAGTAAAAGTAACACCTTCCTCACATGAATCTCTGATACTCACAGATTTCTACACTCCCAACATATACGCAGTCAGTTACTTGATACTCATCGACGGATCAATCTCTTTCCGATGTCAAGTCGAGGACTTGATGAGCGGTGTTGACACGGTCACCCTGTTCTATCAAGTCAAAGATGAAGAGTGGAAAACTGACAAAATGAGAGAGATTGATGGAAAGTTTGTGGCAACGATCCCTATGGAGCAATACGAAAACCTCAACTTCTACATTGAAGCCTCCGATTTGGCAGGGAATAGGGCTGTCGAGGATAATGAAGCAGCCTATTACATGATGGACGCCACGCTCTACATGTTCACTCTAATCCTCAGGAATATAGGTCTCATGGCAGCATGTATACTAATGGCTGGTCTCATAGCATTCATTGCGAAGAATTTTCTGGAGAAACGAAATAAGCCAGGCGTTTAAAGTAAGAGCATGTATGAAACAATGGAACAATGTATCTAAAAGTGTAACAAAACTGTCGCAAGCCCATTTTCCCTGAAATCGCAGAAAGAAAGTTAATACAATGGATAATACCCTGCAAAAACCTAAGCTTTGTAGAATTGGTTTGGAATACGGAATGTCTGCGCGCACCCGCCATTGTATAACGGTTGTTAAGGTCTCTTAAAGAGACAAATGTGAGAAAGAGTTCTGAACAAATGCGTTACGGAGGATGAAATAGGATTTCATATATGGAGTTTATCATCAATTGCCGTCTGTGTAACTCTGAGATATCATCAGTCAAGCAAATACCTTTTCATCATCCGGCAACTATAGGAAAGACAAAGTATAAAATAAATGTTGATGTTGAAAGAGAGAGGTGGAAATGCGAAAACAAGATAAAATAGTGGTATGGCCAGTCTACTTCGATCGTTCCAGAACAAGGAAAGAAGGACGAAGAGTCCCAAATAGCATTGCATTGTCCAATCCACGACTGAACGAACTGCAGAAAGCTGCAGAGCACCTAGGATTAAAACCGAAAGTTGAAGCTGACACGGCACATCCAGCAATTCCTTGGTCGAAAACAGGACGACTGTGGGTGCGGAAAGACAAGGCTAAAATGCAAACTCTAATTAAGATTTCAAGGGAACTGGCAAAAATTCGCCAATTGGAAAAAAAGTAGTTTCTTCTAATCTCTCTCTAACTACTATGTACAAGCGCGCTTATATGAAAGCTTTATATTTCTTGAGGAGTGCGTTTGATGGGAGAATAATTCGTTGGAGGGTTCCAAGAGAAAATGGATTTTAATCATTCTCTTATCGATGATCGTGCCAGCTGGTTTATTTGTTGCCTTCACTCTAACTGGAATACCGCCAGAGACACAAAAACCTGAAAGTATAATGGTTGAAGTGCTTTCTTGGCAAATTGACAGACCCACCATGATGGTGGATATGCTTGACACCGCAGAAAGCTCCTATGAAAATGAAAACATTTCAATGATTTTCACAATTGATATAGATTCCTACGGTGAAGGACATGGCTTCTATGGCGGAGGCGACAGTGTAGCTTTTTCTGTGAAGGTTAACTGCTCTGTGGCGAGAGGGTTTGTGGAAAGAGTTGACCTCTTCATAAGGGATGAGAGCAATAAGACTCAGGTAATGTTGCCGTACAATCTTCCAGTTCCTTTCAGCGAACGGCTCTTTAACCTTTCCGTTGAAGAATGGGCCCATGGCTTCTCCTATGTTTATCCTCCAGAGGGATTTAAAGAGAAGCTGGATATCACAAATTCCTTGAAGTCTTATTTGAAGACTGTCGGAGTAGATCAGCCAAGTAGCGTCAGATTGTCA
>DAOWHM010000021.1 GCA_030641425.1 Candidatus Bathyarchaeota archaeon
CGTGTATGAATCCTCTTTTGGAATCCATATGTGGTCGCATTCTTGATTGAAAGCCCTCTCTGCGCTTGCCTTCTTTTCAACTCTGCCTAATTAATCTTTGATTTTTACTGTTCTTTGATTAAGGATGCGCGCATGCATGCAGAACTACGGATTTTTTGAGAGCATGTACTGAAGTGGATCAGGGAGGAATTTGAACCTAACGCTCAGTGGAGATATCTCCTGAAAAACTTCCCATTCTTCTACATACACAATCGGACTTTGTGCTTTCAGAAAAGCCATAACATAGTAAGGTGAGTTCATAGAAGATTGTTCCTGAAATTATAATAAGAGCTCTTCCAGTAACACATTTGTCCGTTCCGAGAAGGGGAGTGTAGTTGGGTAGATTTAAGACGCTAATCATTACAGGTTTAGCATTCGTTTTGGTTTTTTCCACAAGTTTCTCGCAAGAATCAGTTTTTGCTCAGACTAAAGGACCGAGAACAGAAGACCTCATCATAAAATTCTATTCAGATATTGAGGATGCTTATCAAGCTTTGAAGAATGGTAACATCGACATATTTGGCTATAATATCGGATCAGATCTATTACCGAACGCAAAGGCAGACCCAAACATAGTTCTCGGACCAACAGGCTCAGCAGGCATGTATGAGTTTGACATCAACAACAACTACACAATGCCCCTATATCCGAGCATACAGTCACCCACCAACTATCAAGGCTTCCGACAAGCACTTGCATTCCTCGTAGATAAAGACCTAATTGTCCAAAACTTCAGTAAAGGATTAGCTTACAGAATTGATCAACCTCTTGGATATGGTCACAGAGGATGGAGAAACCAATCCTACTGGTACGAGGACGGAACTTATCCGTACGAATTCAACCCTGTACAGGCTACCGCTGCGTTTGATGCTGCAGGATTCGTTGCAGGCCCTGACGCTAATCCAGAACCCGATCTGGGCCAACCAGGTTTCACTGCTAATATGAGGATTCACCCAGACCAACCAGGAGTCACGATGAATCCGTTGGAGATCTATCTTAGATCAGATGACCTTCGAAGGCTTGAAGCTGGACGTGCACTCTGTGATCAACTCAACATACTAGGTATCCCAATCAACCAAATTGAAGCTCCCTCTTCCGTATGTTACCCCGAAGTCATGGACAACTTCGAATACCATGTTTACACAGGATCATGGAGCGGTGCTAGATTCCCTGCTTTGACTGCCTTTGGCCTATACCACGAAAGTGAATACTACCTAACCGGATCCAACTTTGTAACTGGAAACGACTCACTCGGCAATCCAATGTATCCAGTATTAGACAGCTACCTATATGCAGCACGATTCCCAACCGACCATGCAGAAGCAGTATCTGCCACAAAGAAAGCCTTGGGTTACATCACTGAACAATGCATAACCATCCCACTTTTCAGTGCAAAGTATTTTTTTGGGGCTTGGAGCACAAATCTGTTGGGTCTCGTCAACAAAGATTGGTGGGGTCTAGAAAATACTTACACTTTTATGAACGCCTACAAGATTGATGGATCAACCATCAGATACGGACTTATGACCCATCCAAACGCCATGAACAAAATCTACTCATCATGGTTCTACGACTACCAATGTTTAGACAGGATGGACCTATACAGAGGCATAGATTATCCTCCCTACGATGATTCAGTTGATCAAGCAGGTTACATCCTTAGCTGGAGTACTGGCACGTGGACTGACCCAGACGATTTAGTGAACAAGACAGTGGTTACTCAAACATACAGGGATGATGCTTGGTTTGTCGAGCCTGTAACAGGCAACCAACTGGAACACGTCAATATAACACACCATTATGCTTCAATCTGGTATGAATACCAGCTGAGCGACGCATGGAACCATAATCGTGTAGCATCTATTAAGACGCTCCGCATCATTGATCCATATACCATCGAGATTTACTGGAACCAGTCCGGCTTCTGGTATCTATACATCGGCGATACAAGTATCAAATCCTTTAACTGGTGGAGTAAAGGTACTCTTAGTCAAACAGTTGGTGAAACCCTCGCAGCTGATGCTGCCACAGGATATGTATCATGTAGTGAACCAGTTTTTTATGTCCTTAATATAGAGTCAGAAGGCACACCACTAGTCCTCGGCACAGATTATGACATATACATGGATCCAGATGGATCGCACAATGCGGACGTGCGAATCATCAACCCAGCATACTTAGGTGCCAGCATAAACATGACATACCTAGCTACCAATGATGCTCATGGTTATTATCCGGGAGGTTTGTCATGGCAAGACGCTTTTGAAGGCGCAGGAATGTATTATGCAACTGACTTCACGCCTGGAACAGGAGGTTACCTCTCGTTGAAGCGCAACCCGTTCTACCCGATGGAGACTCCACCACTAGGTGAAGTAGACTTCATCAAGAAGCCGAATGGCTGCTATAAGATTGACATCTTTGATGTGGTCCTAGCTATTTCAGCTTATGGTACGCAGGGAAGTAGTGAACCAGATTCAAAGTGGCTCCCTGGAGCGGACCTAGCCTATCCTGGAGGTCAGATTGACATCTTCGACATAGTCACTATCGCAAGCAAATATGGTACTGAATGGGGTTGCCCATAGCCAAGAATCGATAAGTGATATCTGCTTCCGAATTTTCTTCGGGTTATCTCCCGCAAACTCCCTGTTCTTTGCAGCATTGTTCTATTTGATATAATCTTGTTTTCATATGCCAATAGATGTGCTTGCGTGAATTTCTGTGTAGGTTTTTTGATGTTTATGTTTGTCGAAAGACTTAAGTATTTGAGTTACGAATTACAATTTACATAATACAAAGGAAAAAGGCAGGTGAGATTAATGGATAAAAAGGAAGACATAGATGAAGAGTTGAGCGCTTGCTGCGAAGGCGAATCCGGAAAACCACATAAACTCATGATAAAAATGCGTTGTCCTGAAGGTGAAGACGATGCATGCCACGAGAAGGTTCTCATGAAACTGGGCAAACACTTAGGAGGTCGAGGTAATGTGGTGATGACCAGATTGAATGATGATGACCTCAAGCAGATTGATGCTCTAGTTGAAGTTGAAGCCTTCAAGAGTAGATCTGAAGCTGCAGCATTCTTTATCAAAGAAGGAATACAAGCACGAAAAGACTTGTTTCAGAAAGTAATGCCTACAGTGGAGAAGATCAGAGAGCTAAAGGAACAAGCGAAAAAATCACTCAGCAAAGAATAGATAGGACAAAACAACGAAAGGAGTGCATACATAGGGGACTATCAACATCTTCGATACCGTAATGATCTGCTCTAACTATGGAGAAGAATACACTCCCAAATTGCTTAGTTCAGCCAACTTGTAGACTTGGGCATTTCTTGTCCAGGATAGCTTCTAGGCTTGTGGACTGGCAATTTTCTTTTTCTATTCTAGGAGTTGGTTCTTGTTAGAATTTTTGGTTCTTTCCATTCTTCTCTGTGCAATATCTGGAGAGTTGCGCTGGGCTAATTAAATTTGTAGTTTGGTTTTCCTTTTTCATTCAGCTTTGGTATGGTTATTGTGAATTGGGCTCCTTTGCTTTGTTTGCCTGTTTCTTTGATGGTCCATCCGTAGACTTCACACATCTTCTTAATAAAGTAGAGTCCGTAGCCTGTGCCTTTTCCATAGCCTTTCTCAAATATCCTCTCCTTTTCAGCTTTTGAAACTCCTACTCCATTATCTTCGTATGTCAGCTTCAGAGCGTTCCTTTCAGTCTTGCAGTGTACTTCAATCTGGTTGACATTTTCCCCATGTTTCATTGAGTTGTCAATTAAATTATAGAAAAGTTGCTGTAGCATTGAGTCAGCTATAACCTGTACACCATCACACTGCTCTACAATTTTTACTCCTTCAAGTTCAGCTCCAACCATAGGTAAAATCGACACTGCAGACTTTATATTATCCTTAACGCTAACATATGCCAATTCTTCCTTACCTAAACTCTCATATTCTTTTGCGAAATTCAGAATTCGTTCAGTTTCCTTTACTGCTCTCTGAGCTTCAACTAGGTCTCCCTGAGCGTCAACGTTTCCGTCAAGTTTCTGATTTGCTAAGAATATCCTACCTAAAACTGTGGATAGCTTGTTCCGAATGTCATGCCTAGTTAAACTGCCAACAACTTCTAGTTTCTCGTTGAGACTTTCTAGTTCTCGGAGCGAGTTCTTCAATGATTTTTCTGCTTCTACCAAATCGGTAATGTCTCTGAATGATGCTTGAAGGCCAATTGGAACTCCATATTTCTTAATTGCTTTTCCCTCTCCTTCTGCCCATATCAATCTTCCATCCTTACGCTTCAAAGCCAACCTCAAGGGAGGTGCAGTTCTTCCCAACAATCTTTCTTTAATCCTTTTGGCA